>CAIXPS010000034.1 GCA_903921365.1 uncultured bacterium
CTGGCAACACGTCTGAATCGTGGCTTCATGCTTACTCCACTCTTTTGTTGGTTGTCACAATTGCGTAATTGCTCTGATCGTGTCAGAAACACGTTAGGATAATATCAATCAGAAGATCGATTCGCAACAGGATTGTTACATGAACAAATGCAAAAAGAAGATCGCGCGATATTGCGTGTGCGAGAAAGCTGACACTATTTTCCGGCGCGCTGGTCTGTATATGGCGCAGGCGCATCTGGATTCACCGTCTTCGGCGTACTACTCCAGAACATACGGGCTGCAACGATCACCAGAAAGATGGCAAAGGCGCGCTGCAGCCAGAAGTCGGGCACGCGCGCCAGCAACCGTGTGCCTGCCAGCACGCCCAGCGCCGCGCCAGCCACCAGCAGCGCAATCGGCACCCCCTGCAGCACCACGCCAGGTGCCCGTGCATACTGATACACGCCCAGTGCCGCCATGGGCACCATCAATGCCAGCGCCATCCCTTGCGCTGATTTTTGCGGACACCCCAGCAGCAGCACCAGCGCCGGCACCACAATGATACCACTGCCCACGCCCAGGCTGCCGCTCAATGCGCCAGCCAGCACGCCGACCACCACAAAGAGCCACCAGGAGCTTGCAAGATCCAAAGACATTTTCATCCTCCCGGTCACGAACGCGGCAGCGCCATTGACCTGCAACGATTGGCTGGGCCCTATTAATCAGGCTTCAAGATGGGCGGCCATCTCTGCGGATGTGCGAAGAGGCTCGGCGACATCATAGCGCTTGGTGGTTGTTCTTCTCATGGTTCTGCACTATTTTCCGAACAGGTCGGCGTGTGTTCCCATTCGCTCAAAGATGCACTGCGATCCGTCCAGACGATAAATAAGCACCCAGTCGGACTCAATGTGGCAATCACGTCGACCAACCAGGTTGCCCGCTAGTTTATGGTCTCGATGGATCGGGTCCAATGGTTGGCCGGACAACAGTGCGTGGACAAGAATCTTGAACTTTTCCATGTTCTTGCCCCGCCGCACCAAACGCTTGGTGTCTTTGGCGAACTGTCGCGTGTAGACCGGCGTGTACATCAAATCCCCAACTTCCGAAACATGTCGTCCGCATCTTCGCAGATCACAAGACCACGTTTTGCCTCCGAGTCCGCAAACGCATGTTTGGTGGCAGCCGCTGGAACAGCCACATCAAAAGGCAATCCTTCTCGCAATTCAACCTGCCGATAGAACAGGGTGATTGCTTGTGTAGCGTTCAAACCAAGGCTGTGAAAAATTCCCTCCGCATGATCCTTGAGATCAGGTTGCAGTCGGGCGCGAACCATTGCGGTCTTGCTCATCACTTATCTCCCATTTGATTGATAGTATTGTAACTCAATTGGGATACATTTGCAAGTCTCGTTGTTGATTTGGTTTTTCTTTGCAGAACGAGACTGTCGAAAAACTCCTGCCGATTCAGTCTCGTCGGGTGGGGCCTCAAACAACTGGGTTGCCAGCACGAAAATGACAGGAACGATGTCCGGGCCGCCAGCGCTTTTCCGCCCCACAGTTGGTTCGTTTCTGGCCGAACGCGGCTCGCCGAGTTTTTCGACAGTCTCAACTATTATATCAGCCTCAGAGGCTTGAATCAGGGCGCCAGTTCTGAATCACGCGCCCGGCTGATTGGTGAACCGTACTGTATTTTTCCTGCTACCGTCAAGAATCCAACGTGTTATGCAAATATGGGAGCATGGGCATGGTTCGGCAAGGAATCGATGCCTGGGGGTAAGTGACGCAGATCAACGGCCGGCA
>CAIXPS010000035.1 GCA_903921365.1 uncultured bacterium
GACCGGGCCGTAGTAGTGCCAGTCCATGATCCCTGGCCCTTGCAGCCCAGCGAAGACCGGGTGACGCTTCGCTACGCATTCCTTGTGATACAGCCAGTCGTTGAATCGATAGCAACGCCCCTTGTTCTGGAGCGGCAGCCATTCCATTGCCGCTTTGCCTTGCGCGAATGGTTGCGCGCTGACGAACACGACGGTCGCGCCGGCCTCTAGTCGCCGCGTGAGTGTTTGCCACATCGCCGGGTTGCTTTCGGCATCTTCGGGTTTACCCACAAGCACCACATCCGCCGTCGCCGAGAGACCAGGGTTGAGCGCCTGGCAACTCAGCCCGTGGTTGGTCAGCCAATCCTCGGCCATGGCGCCCAGTCCCCATACATCCGCAACTCCCGACAGACGCGGTAAAAGGGACGCGTCCGACACGTGAAACATTAAACGCCCACCGCTCGGCGCGCCGCCCGATTCCAGATTGGCCGCGAACACATACTCGCCGGCGGGTCCCTCCAATAAGATCGTCTCGCGCAGCACCGGGGTTGCCAGCGGCGGCGGGTCCGGGATCGTTATCTTGACGAACCTGTCCCACACAATCCCGGTTGGGCCGCACACGCGGAATCGCGCCGGGTACTTGCCCGGAGGCAGGACGCCTTCGTTCGCAAGCACCGCCTCGACCGTGATAGTCCGCCCCGCATAGCTGTGGAGCGGGGCGGCGAACAGGCACCACCGCAATGGCGCCCACCCATCCGCGACCGCGTCAAAGGTGGCGGGCTTCCACTCGCGCCAGAAGTTCCACAACCCCTCGCCAGTGATCGCGTGATCCAGCATCCCGGTCAGGTTGTAGCCGTTGATTTGCGGGTTCGAGCGGATCAAGTCAAACCCCAGCGTGCGTTGTCGCGCGTGCAGCCGCTGGCTCTCGCGCAGCAGGTCTTCGGGGAACGGGTACACGCCGTCGAACCCCAGCTTGCGCCAGTCTGCGACAAACGCCTCGCTCTGCTCCTGTAGCCAGGCGCTGTCCTCCAGGTCCGGGCGCACGCCGGCCTGCTGAAAATGGCGCCACTCGCGGATCACGTCCATCATGCTGCCGATGCCATACTCGGAGAGGAACACCGGCTTCGTGCCGGCGCCAAGCGCGCGGATCAGTTGGCCGGCCTCACTCATCTGGGGCGTGGGTGGATAGAAGTGATAGTCGCCTGCGCCGTCATTGGACGGATGGTCCAGGCTCTTGAAGCGCGGGCCGTCGGGGCGTTCGTCACCCCACACATATTCCCACGTCTCGCCGCCCGGATTACTCGCCGAGCCAATGTCAAGGCGCCCGTCAAATCGCCCGCTGTCGAGCAACACCAGGCGAGTAGGATCGGCGCGCCGCAATTGCGGCAGGAAGCCGAGCGCCTGTTCAAAGGTGGGGCTGTCGATTGTTTCATTCAGCAATCCCCACATCGTCACGCATGGATGGTTGCGGTCGCGCCGGATCATTTCGAGGGTGCTATGCGCGAACCGCTCCGCCAGATGCGGCGAGTCCTGCAACACCCACGCGGCAAAGCACTCCTCATACACCATCAGCCCGATCTCGTCACAGAAGTCGAGTTGATCGGGATACGCGATGCCAGCGATGAACCGCACCATGTTGAAGCCGGACGCCTTGGCATTGATGAGGTCGCGCCGGACAAGGTCGGGGATCACGGCGACCTGCTGGCCAATCGGCATGCAGTTGCCCGTGTGGGTGGACTTCACAAACAGCCGCTTGCCGTTCAGGTGGAAGAACCCATCGACGAGTCGAAAGTCGCGGAAGCCGCAGCGGATCGAATGCTGACGCCTGTGTTGGCCGTCCACCTCGACACTGACCGTGATGCGATACAGAAATGGATCGTCCAGCGCCCACAGATGCGGCTGCGCAACTGTAATAGTCAGTTCGTGTTCAGACACACCGGCGGGGAATTCCTCAGTCGTCAGGGTGCTGCACAACGCCTCGCCGCCTGAAGCCGGCGATACGCTCAGCGCTATTGTCCCAGTGATAACAGCATCATGCGCGTTGCGCACCGTCACCGTTAGTTGGATAGGAGCGTTCACTGCGCGAGATGCATCGGGACGAGCAAACAACGCGCTCACATATACCGGCGGAACGCTTCGAATCTCGACCGGATACATGATCCCGCCGCTGTTGAAGGGACTGCCCGCGCGCGCCGGGACCACCTTGTTGCGATGCGGGGTCTCTGCCAGGACAAAGCCGTCGATCGGTTCGTTGGTGGGATTCAGAACGCGAACGGCGAGGGTGTTCTCGCCGCCGTTCGCGCCGCCAATGCGCGCCATATCTGTGACATCAAACTCGAACGGCGTCTCGCCGCCTTCGTATGCCCCGGCGTGGACGCCGTTGATCCACACCTCGGCAAGGTAATCGACCGCGCCGAAGCGGATGATGATGCGGTTGCCGGGGCTATTCGCGACATCGCATGTGAACGCGTGCCAATACCACGCCACGCCGTGATACGCAGGGAAAACCTGCTGGATGATCGATGGCACGGTCGTATCCATGGCGTCGGGTTGCGGACGCTCAAACCAGCGCTCCCCGCGCCCAATGTTCTGCGGGTCTGTCGCCAGTTTCCACGCGCCATTCAAGACCTGGGTGTGAGATGTGTTAGCCATTACCGTGCCCCCGGCCACTCCATCCAGATGTCGGTCATGGCTTCCTTCCACTGCTGGTCGTGATTCACATGAGAGGCGCGGAAGTAGATGGCGTAGCGCGTGTGAGGCGAGATGTTCGGCGCAGCGGTATGCGCCAGCTCATAGTGGCACAGCATCACGTCGCCGGCCCTGGCTGTAAGGTGCACCGGTTCCGGCAGCAACACTGGCGGCATCCCGTGCAGTAGCGCCTCCGGCCCGTGCTCGCGGAAGTACTTTTCGTACAAGTGATGCGTGCGCGGCCACACGGTCAAGTTGCCGGCGAACGGTTCACTCACATCGCTGAGCGCCACGCCGATCAGCATCGTAAAGCTGGCGATGCGCCCTTGCGGCACGCCATTCGTCGGGGTATACATGCCGTCGAGATGCGGTTTGGGTTGCGCGGGCGATTGCCCCGGCGCAATCGGGAACCGCAGCGCAATCTGCCCACCGCCAATCGGGCGCACCATGCCTTCGCCGATCAACGACTCGGCCAGCTCCTTCACCGGCGTGGCGTTGTACAGGTCGGTGATGACCGGGTCGCGTTGCAGTTCAGGCGCATAACTCTGCGCGCGGAATGTCGTCAGCCTCGCCGGATCAATGCCCTCGCCCAGCGAGTGATTGATTGCGCGCAAGGCAGCGTTCACGCGCTCGCGTGGAATCACGCCGGGAATCAGGACGTAGCCTTGCTCAAAAAGATGTTGCATTTGTTCCAGCGTTAGTTCCATACTAAGTTTCTCCCTGTATATGCCGGATCAAAGACTTGAACGCTTCAGATACTCTTCCCACATAGTGCGCCATAAATCTGCTACGCCGATTTCCGTTGACCATCTCTCAAGATATATAAGGTCAAGCCCACTACCAATAACGCGCAGCATTTTAGCAATATCGGACGGATGCTTTACTGACGTCTCGCCACTTTGACGAAAGTAATCCAGTTTGTAGAGGATTACGTCCTCAGGCGAAAGAAACCAAGCTTCAACATCGGGGTTTCGATACAGTCTTTTGCGGCGTCTTCGCGACATGGCAGATGCGTCAATGGGCTTGCTGCCTGCTACGTAAAAATCAGCCTTCGCTCCAAGCATGCCATCCACGATATTGATCGGCAGACCAAACGGAATGTCTGTCTCCACAATTGCTTCAAATGGAGAGATGTAGACCTCCCACGCATTTACTTCATCCACCAGTCTGGCGAGTTCATTGAGATCGGCACTGATCATCAAATCGATGTCATTCGTAAACCGGGGTTCGGAATAAGCCATGGCTGCAATCGATCCACCGATGGCGTATGCGATGCCTAATACATCCAGAGCATCGATTAGCCGAAGGTTGAACTTGCGTTGGTCATTCTGTAGATTCGATTGGTCCGTCATGATCTTCTAACAATCGCTTAGCGGCTTCTCGCCAAGCGTCCTCTTCGCTCAAACCATGCTCAAGTGCTTGAAAGTACAACATCTCACGAGCATGTCGCCATAGGTTATTCGCGTTGGTGAGCTTGACATCACTCGGCATCTTGCGTAGCGCGTCCACCCAGGCCTGCGGCATCTCAAACCATGCGGCTTGCACGGCGCGTCGCACCTTTTCTTCTGCGGTCAGTTGCAAATACCCAAGCATCAGGTTGATTCTATCTCCCATGCCCGTTCTGTGGGCTACTCAGGCCAGGTGTTATCCGGTCTCCAGAAACCGAGTTTGGGTGTGTTCCACTCGTCGGTCGGCTCGAACAACCCGCTGGGCTTGCGCAGGTTGGCCTGGATAGCTTCGAGGTTGAGGTCGACGCCGAGACCCGGCAGGTCGGGGACGGTTACGTAACCGTCGCTCATATAGGTTGGCGATAGGCCGGTGACCAGGCTCTCCCAGAACGGCAGGTCGAGGCCGTGGTGCTCGACAGCGAGGAAGCTGGGGATCGTGGCGGCGCAATGCACGTTAGCCATGAACCCGATCGGCGACCCCGCGCAATGCAGCGCCGTGGGCAACCCATACAACTCGCCGTAATCGGCGATCTTCTTCGTCTCCATCATCCCGCCCGAGGTCAGCAGGTCGGGGTGCAGGATATCGACTGCGCGCTTCTCGATGAACTCGCGGAAGCCCTGCCACAGATACAGGTTCTCGCCCGCGGCAGTCGGCACCTTGATCGCATCGGTGACGCGCTTGTGCCCCTCGACGTCCTCCCACGGCATCGGGTCTTCGAGCCACGCCAGCTTGTAAGGCTCAATGGCCTCGGCCATCTGGATGACTTCCTTGGCGGTCATGTAGCCGTGCCCGAAGTGATCGGTGCACAGCGACACATCCCATCCGGCAGCCTCACGCACTGCGGCGACGACCTCGACCGCGCGTTCGATGCCGCGCAGTGTGACCTTCGCGCCCTGTCCCGCGCCGGGCGCCTTGCCCCAGCGGGTCAGGCTGTAGTCGTACTTCGACGGCTGGCCGACCGTGCCGCCCGGGCAGTCCTCGAACAGTTTGGGGCGGATATCAAACTTGATGAAGGTCAGCCCCAGCGCCTTGCGCTCGCGGACGCGTTGGGCGTAGCCCTCGGGCGTAGGCTCGTCGGGTGCGGGCGTGTCGGCGTAGAGGCGCACCCGGTCGCGGCACTTGCCGCCGAGCAACTGATAACAAGGCACGCCATACACCTTGCCGATCAGGTCATACAGTGCGATCTCGATGCCCGAGACGCCGCCGCCCTCGCGCCCCCAGTTGCCGAAGCGCTTGATGGCGCGGAAGATCATATCCACGCTGCACGGGTTCTGCCCCAGCAGGATGCTCTTGAACTGCAACGCATTCTCGCGATGGCCGGCGTCGCGCACCTCGCCGATGCCATACACGCCCTGATTCGTGTCGATGCGGATGATCGGGTAGTCGTAGTTACTGCACACGACCGCTGTGCGGATGTCGGTGATCCTTAGATCAGACGGGCTCGAATGCGTCTTGACGGCATTCTCGATAAGGTCGACGCGCGTCGCGCCCTGTTTTTGTTCGCTCATGTTAGCCTCCGAAAGACTGTGTCTCAAACCCATGATTATGGAATTTGAATGCTATCACCCTTGCAATGAGTCAGTCCGCCTCCACGTCGCCACTCAGTCCCAACTCTTTGAGCGCCGCCCTCATTTCATCGATCTTCTGTTGCGAGATGCCGGCTTCATCGTTCAGTTTCACGCTGACGCGCAGCTTTAACCCCTTGTTCGTGGCAAAGCCAGTCAGCGCGCGCATGTAGAAGTTCATCCATTTCTGCGCCGGAATATCGCCTTCCCACTTCAACGCGAGCGGCAGTTGCTGCGGTTTTGCGTCGGGTTGCTTGCTGGTTGTCGATGCTGGCTGTTCCTGCCCGCCTTCATGGGGACCCGGCACATCTGGTTTGCCGCCAGTCGGATAGGGCTTCTCGATTGTTGGCGGTTCGACGGGTTTAACCGGCTGTGACGGCGGTGGAACGGACTTGGCCTTCATATAGGCCTCCGCCGTATCCTTCGTGATGATAAACATATCGTTCGATATTTCGACGTCACGAGCAGATAGCGACGCGCCCGATCCGTACATGAAGGGTTCATAGTCGTCGCCGCTCTTGCCGACGTAAGCAATCTGGCCGTTGACGACCCCGCGCGCGATCGTCTCCTTGATCGATTCAGGGTTGAGCAGCCGAGGGAACAGCGGCGATGCAAAGAACGCGTCGCGCACAGCGCGGGTGCTCCACTCCGTAAATGCGCCTGACCAATTTCGCGCCAGGAAATTGGCGCTCACGCTGCCCTTCTCGACCTCGCCATTTTCGGTCAAACGGTTCAGGATGTAGTTCACCAGGGTGTCTGCGCTGCTGGAATGCACCAGGCCGAACTCAATGGTGTGCAGCTTGTTGTCTTTACCCAGTAACATGATGCTCTTGTAGGCGCGCCACACGCTTTCTTTCAGATCGCGCCGTGCCTTCTTGAGCGTCTCATCCAGTTGCCCCTGCTGGGTCTCGTCGAGGCGCAGCTTGCTGCGCTCGTCGTCGATGTCTTCCCACGCCAGCACTTTGCGCGTATCCTCCGGCAGGCTGCCTGAAGGATCAGGCAGGCACCACACCAGCGCACTTTTGAACACGCGCGACGAGTCGCCGCATTCGCGGGTCATGCCCTCGATCCATTGGGTCGTTTTGCCGTCACTTGCAGTAACCTGATCCGGCGCGAGGATCACGAATGTCACTACTGGTCGATTCGGAATCTGACCGCTCCGCTCAGGGAAGTAGATGCGCTCGACGCCGCCATTCGTCGCATTCTTGCCGGCGTCGAAGACCTTCTCCACCTCGCTATGCATGCGCTCTTTGATCTTATCGGGAGCGACCGTGGCCAGCCGATCCACCAGCAACTTGTTCAGGTTGGGCGTCAGGCTGAAACGATAGCGGTTGCGCTCGACGATCAGGAAATAGCACGCGCCGCCCAACCCTTCGAGCGCTGTCTCGGTGTTGCCGATATCCAGCCCCGGCTCGCTCACCGACAAGCGGATTTCCGGCACGGTGGCTTCGCCATGCACCATGCCGCCGTTCGACTCAAAAAATATGGACGTGGCGACCTTCTGATGCAGGCGCGCGCGCCGGATCGCGTCAACCGCTTCGGCATCCAGGCGCATGGCATGAGCATTTGGGCTGCCGGTGATGTCGGTGGTAATGGCGCTCTCCATGCGCGGCTCGCCCAACTGCTCTAATACGGAGGCGCGGAACATGGCGTCATTCAACGGCGCGCTCCCCAGGCCAATTAACGTTTCGCGCTGCCCGCCCTTATAGCCATCGCTGTAGGCCCGCGAGACCCACAGCGCCAGCAGGCGCAGGACGCCGCGCGTGCGTTGGAAACGCGGCAAGGTCTGCCACTTGCGTTCGAATACCGAGAGCACCGATGGGTGGAACGGGTAGGACGCCTCGAACATCTGGCGCGCGTTGTCGGCCGAGAACCACGCCGGGAGTTGCTGGCGATGCTCGACCGCCCAATCCGCATATTCAGCGCAGATCTTCTTCGCCTCAGGCGACAGGCCAGTCCACTCAAACAGACGCCGGCGGATGATCTCGGACGTTTCCGTTTCGGCGGACATGATTACCGCTTTGCCCAGCCGGTCGAGCATCTTCTTGAGGCGCTCGTAATCCTGCTGGTCTTCGGGCGTCGAGACCTCCAGTTGGTCGGATGAGGGGATCGCGACAACGAGCACCGTTTTGTCCTGGCCGCGCACGACCTCGGACAGGTTCTGCAGAAAGTCGTACAGTTGCGCCGCCAGCCCGCTCTTGCGGTTGCGGCTGATGTAGTTCATCAACTCGTCCACGAGGATCAAGCAAGGCTTGCCCTTTGGTAAGAACTTGCGGATGACGTCGCCGCCGGGGGCAGTGCGCTCCTGCTCGTGTTTGGCAACGACACTATAGCCGCTTTCGCCGCCCAGTTGAAAGGCAATCTCGCCCCACGGGGTGTAGCGCACGGGTGTGCCATCTTCGGTGCCGCCGCGCCCCGTAATGGAGTCGAACTCGGTGCCGACGAACACGGCCACTGCCGCCTCCGGGACAGACATGACGCCGGCTTTGTCGAGGATTTTCTGCACGCCCTGCCATCGCGTTGCGCGTGGTCCGCCTTTGGCCAGGTGATACAGCAATGCCAGTGCATGGGTCTTGCCGCCGCCGAACTGGGTCGCCAGGTTGAACACGGCGGAGGTCTCGGTGCGTTCTCCCGACAGGCGGCGCACCACCTCAGTCGCTGTGCTGGTCAGATTCTGAGTGAGGTAAGTGCGCTCGAAGAAGCGGACCGGGTCCTGGTAATCGCTGGGCGCGCGGCCATCGCGCACCTGATCAAGGTGAACGGCGAACTCGGCGGCGTCGAGCGGCTTGCCATCACGTAAATCTTCACGCGGGGTGACGACGGTGTACCAGGGTTTTGGCGACATGTGTTATTCCTCAAGCGTATCGTAACTGATTATTCCGCATTGTCATCGGGACTATGAACAGGTTAATTGATCCACGCAGGGCAATGATAGCTTTGATCAACACCACGCGCCTCCGATCATAGTAGGGGCCACGTGGGGTAATGATGGCCCTGATCAACACCATGTGCCTCCGATCATAGTAGGGGCGATAGCATTGCCTAACGAACCGCAATCGGGATGAGATGTCATGGCAATGCTTCGCCCCTACTAAAACCCCAATCCCTTCTTCCGCGCCAGCACGCCATCGACCCACCGTTTCTCATCCGTCCCGGCGGGATACAACGCCGACAACGCCTGTGCCAATTTCCAGAAGCGCTGATCGCTCCCCGCGCCGTTTTCGACCAGAAACCGTTTGAGTGCTTCACCCTGTCCGCTGTTGAACAGCAACATGCTCTGGTGGATGCGGTCGAGTATGGTGGCGCCGGGCGCCGGGACATCCAACGCGCCCCACTCGGCCTGGGTGACCTCGTCGTCTGTGGTGGAACCACTCTCGAATAACTTTGGCTGCGCGGCCTTTTTGGACTTGCGATTCGCGGGCGCAGGCGCGGGCGTTTTTGTTACTCCGCCGATCAGGTAGGTCATGCGCTCGCGCACGGGCAACAGGCGTGCCTTGTCGCCTTTGACCTCGATCAACGTCTTGAGTTGTTCCATGTGCGCGCCCAACCCTTGCGCGATCTTACGCGCGGCATCATATTCGAGCATGAATCCGCCCGACTTCATCGTTTTCGCGGATGTACCCTCATCATCATCGGCGGCAGGTTCCTCATCCTCACTCGCGTCCGTGTCCGCGTCAGGGTTCGTAGAGAGCGTCCACAACCACATTGCGGTCAGGCGGGCATCTTCCTCAAATCCGGTGACATCGCCACCGCTGAAGATCAAGGTCAGCGCCTCGCGTGAGACGGCAGCCCATACCTGCTCAAGATATTCGCGCAACGTCACGGGTTCGCCGCTGGCTTTTTCCACGTGAGAATAGCGCGAAAAGACTTCCAGTGCCGGGCCAAGACAGGCAAAGATGGCGTCCGCACCGACCACACCCTCGGCAGCCAATCGCGGCATCCATTCGTGGATGCGCCTAGGGAGTTCGGTCAGCACATCGCGCCAATCGCCAACTTCATCCGTATCCAAAGGTCTACACACCACATGTACTGATGAAAGCAAAGATGCGTTTTGATAAGCATTCATTCGCGCTGGTCTTTCGGTATCGATCGGCCAAGAACTTGTGATTGTCCAATGAGCTGACAGCAAAGCGTTTAGCATCGCTTCCCATCCACGGGTGGACTTATGGGCAAAGACAACTACCATTAACCGATCTTTCCCAACAATCCTACGACTCTCAAGTAATGCTTCTGCTAAACGTTGCTCGTAAAATCCGGCTCTTTTTATGCTTGGACTACGAGAGTGAGCCCTGTCCTCAACTATCTCATCTACTTTCTCGATGAGTGGATACCTAAACAATAAATCATTTGGAAAGCAAGATCGTAACCATATGTAAAAAACATCTGATAAATGCGAATAAGGTACCGAATCATAATAAGGAGGATCAGTAACTATTAAAGAAGCTAAATCATTTGGCAGACCAACTTGTGTCGCGCTATAATGTTCCGCATGCCCAGGTTCTATTCCTAATTCATTTACAACCTCAATTAAAACCTCTATCTGCTTGATGGAGTAGTCGAAACCACCCACTAACCTTGTCATTAGTGGATTAGCCTCTGCGAAGTCAGATCGCATGGCAAGTGAGGTTCCCTGAATAAACGCTGAGACCATTCCATTCGAAAGATAGGTCGAAAGGTTCATGTTGTAGTGAAGTATGTTGGAAATAGTCAGGGCAACAATACTATAAACCGCACGGTGAAGTTCAGCATCTGGGATTGTCGTTTTGCTTTCTGCAAAAGCCTTTTTTAACACAGTCTCGAAATGACTCAGTGCAAGCCTTTGTCGAGAAGTAAACAATTTGGTGAAGGTATCTAAACCATAAAGCGGAACAGAAATTCTACGTAGTTCAGTTAGAGGTATCTTTGTCTGCAGGTAGGTTGGGAACGAACTTTCTTTTGTGATTTCACTGAGAGCGCGTTCTGCTGCCTTTATTGCCACGATATCTTTACTTGTAGGTTTACGAAATTTTCTGGTTTTCGTATCGGGAAGTGATAGTACTACCGCCATAAGCCTTGTGTCTATATTTCCAGATAGGCCTTGCGCACGAACACTTGCGCCAGAGGTTGTATAACCACATCGCGGGCACGTAACATCTCCTTGCTTTGCGGTGCCTGGGTTGACATCCTTTAGTCTAGGATTCTCAACAATGTCAACGTCGATTTGGCGCTTACCATGTGGTATTGAGAATTGATAAGCAAAAGTTGAAGCGCCACGTTTCTTCAGCCACATCTGGTTAACCATTGGCACCTTGGTTCCGCAGCCCGGTCCCTCACAGGTGATGGTACGTGCCCATAGATAGGCTATCGGCGTCGCGCCATCGGGGTCTTTGGGGTAAAACTCAGCCAGTTCCTTCTCGGCCTGCTCCTTAATCCACTGCCCCTGCTTACGCACTTCGTCGGCCAAGCGTTGTCCATATTTGGGAATGTACTCCAGGACGACCTTGTTCAACAACACGGCCACCGGGTTCAGGTCACTGGCAAAGGCATCCGCGCCCACGCGCAACGCTTCCAGCGGGATTGCGCCGCCACCGGCGAAGGGATCGACGACCAGTGGGCGCGTACCGGGCGCGCCGCCCAAAGCTTCATGCGCGGCCTGCGTCAACGCACGCGAGGCATCCAGATATTCCGGCACCGTCGAGTTGTCCCAGTTGGCAAAGTCGGCGATAAAGTCCAGCAAGGCGTAACGCAACATGTTGAAATGCGCCGGGTTGGTAGGGTCTAACTTGCCTTGCGGTTTATCGAGCGCCAGCCAGCGCCCCAGCGATTCCTTCGAACAACTGCCCGAAAGCCGTTCGTTCGTGGCAGCTTTGTGCGCAAACGCGGTGATCGTTTCTGCCGCACTGACGCGGAAGGATTGCGGGCACAGCGGATCGGCGGGGTCGGGCCACAATGAGGCGCAAATGACGGCGCGGCAGGCGGCCAACGGTCGGCGCGCCCACCAGATATGCAGCGTGCTGATGTGCCCATGGCGGATGCTCTTCTCGCGCCGCGCGTGCGCGCTGATGCGCTTGATGGGCAGATCCACTTCGATCAGGCGTTTGGGGTAATCGTTCATAACTGCTAAGCTTTGCCTATCCTTGTCTAGTGTAATCTTCGTTTTGTTCTGTCATCAGGTCCTCAAGCACGATGTCTCTAATGGACGGGTCGACTTCGATCAGGTATTTGGGATTAGTAAGCATGGCTATATACGCGCGCATAGACCTTTGCACGCGCGCATAGACCTTTGCACGCGTGCAAAGATTCGCGCATAGATGCCTTATAGTGCGCACAATGTGCTAATCATTACTGGACAGTACATAAAAAGACTGGCTCGGCAGTGATCCTTTTCTATCAAGCTTCCTCGCTTTAACCATTCGCGATAACAGTCTGCTGGTTTGACCGCGCGATAAACCGCACAATCGTATTACGTCCTTGCTTTCGATTCGACCATGCGCCTCGACATACTCAAGAATCATCGCCTCGTAACGGATAGACGAGATACCGTGCACCCGCACATACCCTTCGGGTTGGCCCAATTGCCGGTAATAGTCCGCATTGAGATGATAGATGCGCCCCTTCTTTTCACCTTTGGCGTCAATCATGCCGCGTTCCACCAGACGCTCCAGGTTCGCCCGCGCGTCGTTCATGGGTTTCTGGATCAGTTCAGCCGCCGTTGCAGTGTCAATGCGCCTTTCTACTTCCAGTTGGTTCAGGATCAGGAGATCCTCCAGCTTCAACGGGGCGCCGGCTTTATCCTGGTCATAAACAAAACGCGCAAACTCCAGGTTGGCTTTACCGCCATGCAGAACAATCCGCACGCCGTTGGCGTCCGTCCTCCCATAATCAGGCGCAGGACGGCCCAGGCGCAACTGGTCAAAGTAAATCTTGTCGATACCCCGACCGGTCTTCTCCACCAGGCCGATGCGTTTAGCCGCCTCGTACAGACGTTGATTGCGCGGTTTAGGTTCATGCGTCAGGAAGTTTTGCAGCGTGATGCCTTCCGGCAATCCGCCTGGATTGGTCATCAGCATGTGATCGTGTTGCCATTGCACGAAAACCGTGCCCATTTGCGAGTAATCGCGGTGTAACAGGGCATTGAGCAGCGCTTCACGGAACGCGATACGCCCATATTCCGGCACGGGCAAACGGAACATGCCAACCATGACCTCCTGTTCATTAACGCGCGCATCAAAGCGCTGCTGGATGTCCTCGATGGCGGCCAGCAACGCACCGTGGAAAAAGTCATTTACATGCACATTGCCTTGCCCATCCAGCGCCTGAAATGCGGCCTCGTGGGTTGGGATCAGCCTGCGCAGTTTCTCCTCCCTTCCAAGCAGCAGCAGCCCGGCGTAATTCGGAATTGGCTGTTCGTCGATTGTTTCCACCAACTGCAGCGCTTTCGCTAACTCAAGATCAGTCAGGTCAAGCAAAACCGCATCACCGTGCAGGCGCTGAATGGTCTGGCGTAACCGTTCAAATTCAAGCGGGTTGAGATCAGCAAATACGGCGTCCTGGCACGGCTGCGCGGAGAAGTCAAGCAAACCCAGTGACGCGCGGCGTCCGATATGCTCATGCGGGTAAAAGGGGGCGCACTGCGGGCCTTGAACGCTCATGACCCGGCGCACACATTTGCCGGCTTTGGTGGCGCATATTTCGAGATACGGATCGACCTCAATGACGAGGATATTCCGTAGCGGCACAGGCGCTGTTGCGGCACTCAAATCCGGTGTTTCCACCTGGTAGACGCGCGTATTGATGCGCGGTTCCGTGTTGTTGAAGATGGCCGACTGTATCTTGATTGGATCGGTTGAGACGCCATGCCGTTGGCGCGCGCCAGTGATGCGCCCACTGTCTTCGACGCCGATCAGAATACGCCCGCCCTGGGCGTTGGCCATGCACACGACGTTCTCGTAAATCTCGGCGTCTTCGATCATGCGCCGTTCATCACTCTTGAACTCGGTTGTGAGAGATTCTCCTGCTGCGATCAGATGCAAGAGTTCTTCATAGGTCATCATTGGGATGCCTCCAGCAGCGTTTTTGCATCCACATGATAATGCTCCACCTGCACGATAGGCGTCCAACCCAACCGTTTCGGATCCTGTATCAGGTGAACTTGCGGGGCAGACGCGCAGTTGTAGACGACATACAGCCAGTAATCCTGCCCCAGCCGTTCGGCGGTCTTAAACTCGTTGGCGCTCAGCGCAATCTCGCCGACGCCGGCGCGCCCCTTCACCTCGATGAAGCGCAGGCCGATGGCGGTATGCGCATCCTCAGGGTGCGGCTTGCGCGAGATCAGGTCAAACCCGCGATTCTCCGATTCGACGCTTTCCACCTTCCAGCCGCGCGCCTCTTCATAAGCAATCACCGCCTGCACCGCGATGCGCTCGATCTCGTCATCCCGCACCATCGGCGCAATCCCCGGCTTGGCCCGATCAGGGTGCGGCAACACCCACGCGCGCCCGATGTGGCGAATGTCGCTGATGGCGCACTGGCGCTCCTGCAGCAACTCGGCGCGACGCCGCTCAAGCCGTTCGTTCAACTCATCGATGCGGTCAGAGGTTTGTTTGAGGAGCGCAGCCACCGGCGTAGTAGTGTCACCGCTGTCCTGTTGCTGATGTAACTGCCCCAGCCGCATGTTCTGGCGGTAGATCAACTCGTTCAAACTGATCTCGATGTGTTTCGAGATGGTCTCGACATCCTTGTCGCGCTGCTGCTGGGTTTCATCGCGATAGCTGCGCAAC
>CAIXPS010000036.1 GCA_903921365.1 uncultured bacterium
ATCCACCACGTCGTTTACACAGATCACGACTGCCCTGAAGCGCATCATCGGCGATGCCGCCATCGATGAATTCGCCCAGCAGACGCGCAGCGATCAGATGGATCAAACCGCCGTGCAGATTGCGCTTAAAGTGCGCGCCGTCGCCGAACAGTTTGAAACGCTGTTCATCTCTGGCGACTCTGCCGGCAACTCGAAGCAGTTCGATGGCTTGCGCGTGATGTGCACGACCGCGAACAGTAACCGCGTCGGGTGCGGCAGCGATGCCACCGATGGCATGGTTCTGGCGCTCGAAGACCTCGATTATTTGATCGACACGGTTAAAGGCCCGGTAGACCTGCTCATCATGTCGCAGAAGTCCAAGCGCAAGCTAAAGAACCTGTTTCGTGGATCGGGCGCATCGATGGAAACCCGTTCCGAATTGGGCACGCCTGTAGATTATTACTCTGGCATCCCCATCGCGGCAACCAACTTCATCGGCGATGCCCTCACCAAAGGCGGCACTGTGGACTGCTCCGAAATCTACGCCGTCAGTCTGGCCGAAGGCTTTGGCGTGGTCGGGATGCAGAACGAAGGCACCATGCAGTCAGTCGAGCGCCCCGATACTGGCGTCATGCGCCTGCCCGGCCCGCAGGTCGTCCAGATCGGCCCCATGGAAACGGTTGACGCGAACAAGTGGCGCGTGCGCTGGTATACGGCCATCGCCGCGTACAGTAACCGCGGTATTGCCTGCCTCGATGGAGTGCGCTCTTAATTCCGTTAACCCCGGAGGTTAATGCTATGTCTAAACGTATCGCTCTTCTTGTAGTCCTGTGCCTGATTGTGCTGGGCATCACGTCCAGCGCTTTCGCCGCAGTCGAACGTTCACCGGCGCGCCGGCCCGCCGCGGTGCCCAGTCAGTTGTACACCGGCCCGATCACCATCTTCAATGCGCCCACTGGCCTGACGCAGACGTTCACCACGACCGCCAGGTTTAATGGCGATGCCAGTTACTTGGATATCTTCTCGAGCGTCGGCACGGGTATCACTGGCAACGTGTCATCGACGCTGTGGTTTTCCAGCAATGCCGCCGACTGGGTGCAGAAGGATGTTGTGTATGCCACCGCTGCCACACTTGGATTCACCCACACGCCCGCCTATGGCGCGTATTACCGCCTTGTGATCGTCACATCTGGCTGGTACATCACGCCCACAATTCGCATTGTGCAGAAGCCGTAAGGCCAAGAGTCGTTTCAAAGTAGGGCATTTATGCCCTACTTCATCTCATTCAACCCATGCCATGAAACTTATCAAGTCTCTCCTTATCTCACTCACCATCATGGCCGCCCTGATCATCGGCTATGCCATTCCAGCATTCGCACAGGCGCCCGATCCGGCTGCCACGCTAGTTCCAGACATCAGCGACGCCCCCGCCGCCGTCGCGCCCATCGTCGAACTCCAAACCGTGCCGGCCACGCCTGTTCCCGATGTGACCGATGTCCCGGATGAGTACCAGCCCGCGCCGCTCATCGTCGAAGCGCCCACAGATCCAGCAGAACGAACCGTGCTTCAGCCGGCTGCCATTGCCGCATCACCAGCGCCAGCCACGCAGTTACCGCCACCGCCCTACGATCTTGACCAGTTGACGCCCGCCGTTCTGGCCGCCGCAGCAGCATCATTGCTCAGTTTGATCTTTCGCTATGTGCCCGGCGCGTCCGATTGGTTTCAGGGACTGGTGCCAATTTATAA
>CAIXPS010000037.1 GCA_903921365.1 uncultured bacterium
CTGGCTGGATGTTGATGAGTTATTCAATGCTAATCTTTTGAAGAGCTTGCATGTTGTTTATGGAATATGCCCAGTTTGTCAAAATATCCTTACCCAATCAGGTCATATCGACATTAGCCATTTCGTAAAACCGGACTAAAATTCTGATGTCTTCTGCTTAATGACCGCTATTGTTAAGGGTTGTCGGATGCCTGCCCTCAACCACCAACCTGTCAGATGCGGCAGAAGTCAACGGGCAGGCGTCGGACAGGCCCCGAGGGAGGAAACCGCGGGCCATACCACGGGACTCAGAACTGGCTGCGAGCTATGGGGATTTGAAGGGCCGTACTCTGGCCGGATGTGTTGATCTTGCCGAAGATCAGGACGGCATCATGGATCAAGTCATCGTAACTGCCGTTGATGCGGTCTATTTTTTTGCTCTCTTGAGATTGTCTTGGGCAGAAATCCACGAATTTGCAATAGAAGGCCAAGCATTGTCTGATCGGCCCTGGCCGATGAAGCAATACCTGACTATCTATAATGGCGATTTTACTCATGGTGTACCTCGAAGACGGGGTGGCCCACGAATCGTTTGTTCGCGTGTCAGAATCTCGATGATGACCATAGCTGCACCGCAGTGTGGGCAAACGAAAGTTGGCGGGGCGGGTTCGGCAGGGACTCCATTATCGGGTTCCACCGGCGCCACATTGAGTAGTTCGCGTGCCCGAGAAAGGTTGTTCTTGCGGCCGGCATTGGCGATCAGGCCGTAGTGACGGATGCGGTGAAAGCCACTGGGCAGAACGTGCAGCAGGAATCGGCGCATGAATTCTTCCGCATCGAGCGTCATGGTCTTGTAGCGAGTTGCTCCCTTGGCCCGGTAATCCTTCCAGCGGAAGGTGACGCCGCGCTCGTCCATGGCAATGAGGCGCGAGTTGGAAATTGCCACGCGATGGGTATAGCGGGACAGATAAGCCAGCACCGCAGCCGGCCCGGCAAAGGGGCGTTTGGCATAGACCACCCATTCGCATTTCCGCATCGGCGTGATCCATTCAGCGAAAGCTGCTGCATCGCTGAGTTGCGCAAATTCACCGAAGAACTTCAGTTGGCCTTTTTGGTGAGCTTGGTTGAGTTCTTCGAGGAATCGCCGCCGGAACAGCCTCGACAGCACGCGCACCGGCAAGAAGAAACCCGGCTTGCAGGCAACCCAACGCTCGCCATCGAATGACAGGCCACCACCCGGGACGATGCCATGCACATGGGGATGATGCGTCAACGCCGACCCCCAAGTATGCAGTACCAGGGTTGCTCCGATTCTGGCACCCAGATGCTTGGGATCGGCGGCAATGGTCTGCAGCGTCTCGGCCGCCACCTCAAACAGCAGGCGATAGATCACCGACTTGTTGGTGTAGGCAATAGCACTAATCGGCGCGGGCAAGGTGAACACGACATGGTAATAGTCCACCGGCAGCAGCTCGGTCTGACGGGCTTCGAGCCAACGCTTGGCGGCGCTGGCCTGACACTTGGGGCAGTGTCGGTTACGGCAGGAGTTGTAGGCGATCTCGTCATGCGCACACGCGGGACAATGCAACACATGCCCCCCCAGCGCCGCGCTGCGGCACTGTTCGATGGCTGACATGACCTTCAGTTGCCCTAAACTTAAATGCGCGTGCTGAGCTGTTCGCCATGCAGGTCCATGGGCGCGGAAGATGTCCGCGACCTCTAGTGCGGGGCGCACCATGATGCTGAGTTACACGATGTCTACATCGGATGCAGACTATCCAAAGGGCTGGTCACTTCACGCAGAATCTTGGTTGCTACTTGCGTATAAAGTGCCGTCGTCTCCAGTTTTTTATGCCCCAGCAGAACCTGAATCACCCGAATATCTACCTTCTGTTCCAACAAGTGGGTGGCGAAGCTGTGACGCAGGGTATGCATCGAGACGCGCTTGTCGATATGGGCAACTTTGGCCGCCTCATGGATGACTCGACTAAGCTGGCGCGTGCTGATCGGATCAGCGGGGTCTTGACCCGGAAACAACCATCCGCCGTTGAGCATCCAACCTGCTGCCCGGGCAGCGCGCCACCAGGTGCGCAGGCTCTCCAGCAGGACGGGTGAAAGCATCGCATAGCGATCCTTGTTGCCTTTGCCCTGTTCAATGCGCAAGGTCATGCGTTCGCTATCGATGTCACTGACTTTGAGTGCCACGACTTCGCTGACGCGCAGTCCTGCGCCGTAGGCAACGGAGAGTGCCGTTTGATTCTTGAGGCTTCCGGCACAGCCAATCAGTCGCGCGACTTCGTCCGGGCTCAGGATGATCGGAATCTTGCGCGGCTCGTGCACCGGATGCATGAACCTCATTAACTCGGCATGGTCGACCGTGGTCTCGAAGAAGAACTTCAATCCGGTGATGGCTACGTTGATGGATATGGGCGAGGTGCCTTGGTCGACCAAATACAATTGGTATTGCCGAAGATCTTCGGC
>CAIXPS010000038.1 GCA_903921365.1 uncultured bacterium
AGATAGCATAGACGGCTACCCCGCGGCTCAGCGCCGTGCGCACAACGGCGCGCAGAGCGGCGTTCATACCCGGCGCATCACCGCCGCTGGTGAGGACGCCGATTGATTTCGTTGTTGTATTTGTCATCGTGAAACCATTCCTGTCCGCCTGCGGCACTCTACACTGCAGACGTTATTGCAAGGATGTTACACCAGAGAATCCAATGCGTCATGCGAGAGTCAAGTCACAATCTGAAGCCACACGACAGCGACAATCATCGTGAGCGCGGTGATCAGCACACCGGCGCGCAGGTACTCCATGAAGGTGAGCTTGATTCCCAGTTTACCGGCTTGCTCCGCAACGATCAAGTTAGCTATTGAGCCAATCAGGGTCAAGTTGCCCGCCAGGGTTGAAGCCGCGGCGAGCGTCAGCCACGCCTGTGTGGGATTTGGAAAATGGGGGATGAGCGGACGGAAGAGTAAGACCGCCGGCACATTGGAAATCGTATTGCTCAGCAAGGCGGTGACAAGCGCCAACGGCGCGACACCCGAGTATGCCAACCCCTGCACCACGTCAAATAGCTTCTGCGAGACGCCGGTAAGTTCGAGCGTGCCGGTCACCACGAACAATCCCGAGAACATTACCAGCAGCGGCCAGTCGACCAGTAACAAGATTTTCTGCGACTTGATCCGGCGGGTGATCAATAGCGCGGTGGCGGCGAAGAACGCCGCAAGCGGCACGGGCATCCCGATAAAGAATCCGATCAGCATCAGCGCGATGACGATCATGCTTTTGCGCAGCACCGGGATATAAACCATGTCTACAGCAGTCGTCATGCTCATGACGGCTTCGGGCGTGCCGGGCCCGACGTGGGGCAGGTTGGCCTCCCCATCGGGCAGGTCGAAGCGATTCGCGCGAAACTCGGCGGGATAGAGCGCGCGGATAACGAACACGACGATGACCAGGCCAACCAGTGCGATTGGCCCAAGGTGGAGCAGGAATGTGAGATACGGGATACCCGATGACGCGCCAATCAGGATGTTTTGCGGGTTGCCGGTGATCGTGGCCGTGGAACCGATGTTGGCCGCGCATGCCAGGGCGACCAGGTACGGGATCGGGTTGCGCCGCAATCGGAGCGTGACGCCGCATACCAGCGGCGTGAGCATCAGCACCACGGGGTCGTTCAGGAACAGAGCCGATAAGAAACCGCCCATCAGCACAACCAGGATCAACAGGATGAGCGGTGAGCCGGCGCGTTCGATGACCAGTTGCCCGGCCCAGTTGAAGAAGCCGCCCAGTTCCAGAACGGCATTGATCATCATCATGCTCATCAACAGCAGGAGGGTGCTTGGGTCGATGGTTTGCGCGGACTGCGTCAGCGTAACTACGTTGAGCGCCAGCAACGCGCACGCGCCCACTACGGCAATGCCCGCGCGATTCAGGCGCAGCATAGGCACACTGCCGACTGCCAGCGCGATAAACGTGACGGCGGCAACCAGCCCGGCGGCGATTTCGCTATAGATCATGGTTGGCGGATGTTGTCACCTTGGGTGGAAAAACAAACGCAGGTTCAGAACGGCGATTCTGAACCTGCGCAAACGTGACGTCTCAATAATTCGGCCTAA
>CAIXPS010000039.1 GCA_903921365.1 uncultured bacterium
AGTGCCGAGGGTGGGCGCATATTCGCCAGTGTGCGCGGCTATATCTCAACTGTGCGCAAACAAGGCCATCAAGCCTTGGCGGCTCTGCGTGATCTGCTTGACGGCAAGCCCGTTACGTTACAACTGGCCTGAGCAGTTACGCTCCTTTATCCTTTCTTTCTGATTAGATGTAAGAGCATCTTGTAAGTTACATTCTGAGATGAAATGTTGGCAATATCCGAGGGATGGAACCCGCGTTTCAGAAAATACCTTAAACGTTATACATGACCGATCCATACTGCGGAAAGGTGGCCTGGAGTTGCTGCCAGCACTCAAAAGCAGTAACGCGAATCAGCCGGAGTGGGCAGAATAGCGGGTCAGATGGATCAGACTGTTCAGTTGTTCTGTCTTGGGCAAGCGATGTGCCACGATAAGCACTGTCCGACCAGGAGTTGCATCAAAGATACTCTGCCAGATGGATTGCTCCGTAATGGCATCCAGGTTAGCAGTAGGCTCGTCGAGGATCACAATTGGCGCATTCTTCAACAACACACGTGCAAGGGCGATGCGCTGGCGTTCTCCGCCGCTCAGTAGGGCACCATCTTCGCCGACGTAGGTTGCGTATCCATCCTTCATTGCTGCAATGAAGTTGTGCGCGCAGGCTTGCTTCGCCGCATTGATCACCTCTTCGTCACTGGCATCGACGCGGGCCAGCCGTATATTCTCCATGACCGTAGTGTTAAAAAGATAGGTGCGTTGGGTGATCACGCCGATCATCTGGCGGATATCAGAGGGCGTATAGACGCGGATATCACGCCCACCCAGCAGGATTGTGCCTGATTCAAATTCATGGAAACGGAGCAGTACGTTTACGATGGTGGATTTACCGGCGCCGCTCTCGCCTAGGATCACGACGCGTTCACCGCTCGGAATTGTGAAATTCAAATTGTCCAGAACCGGATTATCGTCAGGTCTATACCGAAATGAAACATGCTTGAATTCAATGCCGTAGTCCTTCGGTGCGATAGTCGGCGCCAATGAGCCGTTTTCCAGGATGGCAGGCTTTGTATCGACGATCTCGAATAGACGCTGTGCCGCGGCCAGCCCCTGTCCCAGAGTGATGGCTGCCTGTGCCAATGGTGTAATCGTCTCGAATGCCGCAATAGCCGCCAACGCCAGAGTTGCCAGGTAAACACCATCTACCCGTGGAATCGCGACTGCAAGCACGCCAAGCGCCGCACCGTTCACTACCAGCACTCCCAGCGCTGTCTGCAACCTATCAGACTGTGCAAAGTGCCGCTCTTGTACTGAGTACTCTCTGTTCAACTCATGCAACGCGCCTGGGCGCCCTATACCATTGCCATACACCAGCCCATCCGCCATGCCTTGAATGTGATCCACAAGCGATATATGAAATGCCGCCCTGTGCGCAATCAACGCAGGTCCAAAGTACAGTTCACGCAACCACGCGAACAGAGGCAATCCCACGCCGCCGGCGAACAGAAAAACCAGCATCACCAACGCGATAACGGGGTCAAATGCGCCGAACAGCAACGTCACCAGTATTGCTGTAAGCAGTGCTACCAACGACGGCGAGATTGCGCGAAGATAGACTTCCTGCAGCGACTCGACGTCACTGACGATGCGCGCCATCAGATCACCGCTGCTGGCGTCGCCCAGGCCAGCAGGCGCCAACGGCTCGATTGCGCGGTAGAAACGCACACGCCATTCTGCCAATAAACGGAAGGTTGTGTTATGCGATACCAGCCGCTCCAAATAACGAAACACACCCCGTGCGATGCCAAAAAAACGCACAGCGACAACACTCACGCCAAGTTCAGCAATTGATGGCTGCAAACCAGCTTTAGATATCATCCAGGCGGAGGTTGCCATTAAGCCGACACCACTGGCAACCGTGAGTAACCCAAGCAGCACAGACAACGCGATACTTCGCCATAACGGAAGCATGTATTCTGCCACACGGCGCAGCGTTTTTGCGGCAGTGTCAGGCATCAAGAGTGTCCTCGCCAAACGCCCGCACCAACTCCCGATAGGCCGCATTATGCGCCATCACCTCATCATGCGTGCCCCGTTCAACCACTTGTCCATCCATGATCACGTAGATCGAATCAGCGTCGATGACAGTGTTCAATCGATGCGCGATGACCAGCGCGGTGCGGTCTGGCGCGCGCAGCAAATTGCTCAGGGCGGTTTGAACAATGGCCTCATTCTCAACATCGAGGTTTGCCGTTGCCTCATCAAGGATAAGCAGCGGCGCATCTTTGAGAATAGCGCGCGCGATGGCGATGCGTTGGACCTGACCGCCGCTGAGGCGCATGCCGTGCTCGCCGCAGGGTGAGTCATAACCCTGTGGCAGTTGACTGACAAAATCGTGCGCACCGGCTGCCTGTGCCGCCAGCACAATCTGCGCATGCGATGCGCCAGTTTTTGCGATCCGGATGTTTTCGGCGATAGTAGTGTTAAACAGGTATGGTTTCTGCGGCACCCAGGCCAGGCGCTCGCGCCATTGGTTAATATCCAGCGATGTGAGGTCGACGCCATTTACTGTGATCCGGCCTGTTGTGGGCGTGATGAAGCCCAGCAGTAAGTTGGCGAGTGTAGTCTTGCCGCTGCCACTCGCGCCAACGAGGGCGACTTTGTGTCCGAATGGGATGTCGAGTGTAATGTCATTAAGGGCGGGATGGCTCCTTTGATCATATGTAAACGTGACATGCTCGAAGCGTATATTCAGGTGTTCCGGAATTGGCGCGGACGGTATTAGTGTGCGTTGGATGGGCGCATCCAATACCCGGTAAATCTCACGCGCCGTCGCCAGGCTGGTGGCGCCAGCGTGAAACCTGGCGCCCAACGCTCGCAAAGGCAAATAGAACTCCGGCGCAATAATGAGCAGAAAAAGCGCCTGCTCAAAACCAATGCCTCTGTACAGCAAGCGTATGCCGATCTCCACTGCTACGATGGCAATGCTTAAAGTGGAGAGCATCTCCAGCATAAAGGCCGACAGGAACGAAACGCGCAGTATGCGCATGGTGGCTTGGCGAAACTGGTCAGTGATGTGTGCGATGGATTCGACCTGAGCCTGGCTGCGATTAAATAGCTTGAGTGTGACGAGTCCCTGCATCACATCCAGGAAATGGGCGCCCATCCGACGCATCTGCGTAAACTGTCTGTGCGCTAAACCGCCTGCTGTAGCGCCGATCAGCATCATGAACAGTGGAATCAGGGGCGCTGTCAACAACATCACAAGGAAAGACAGACCATCAATAGGCAAGACAACAATGGCGATCACTGTCGGGATGACGATTGCTCCGATCAGCCCTGGCAGAAATCCACGGAAGTAGGCGTCGAGCGCTTCAATGCCCTCGGTTGCCGTCATTGTTAATTCACCGGTGCGGCGCCCCCATATGTAAACTGGTCCCAGGCGCATTAAGTGAGACATAAAACGATCACGAAGATTTGCCTTCACGCGAATGGCCATGTTGGCCGTGTTGCGCCTCTCGACATACACGAGAAGAGCCCGCATACCCACCACACCGGCAAGAAATGCAAGAGATGGCAGCACGTCGCCTAATGCTACTTTCAGCAGAAAGACACGTGTGATGATATTGCTGAGAAAGGCTGCCTGTGTCAGAACGACGCCTGCCAATAGAAGCGTCAGAACACAGGTTAGCACGAAGGGCAAACGCACCAGCCGCAACTCACTCAGTAATCGGCGGTTCATTTCGATTACTGGATTGTTACCTGGCTTCTGCCTTCGGATTTTTCTCTTCTTCGCGTTTCAATACGTCCCTGCGCTAATACTCCAACTTGCTTTGCGTCGTCAAGCGCTTGCGGAAGATCCAGTAACTCCAGGCCTGATAAGCCAGTACGATTGGCACGAGCGTGAGCGCAACTACAGTCATGACCTGCAGCGTGTACTGACTTGACGAAGCATTGTAGATTGTCAGATCGAACGCCGCGCCAAGGCTCGAAGGCATGACGCGCGGGAATATGGTGCTGAACAGTAGCGCCACCGTCGCGATGATTGCCACGCCAGTGCCGATGAACCCTAATCCAAAACGTTTCACGCGAATTGCCGCGATAACGCTCAACAGGGCGACTACCGCAATCGCCAACGCCACGAACTTGACAACTGTCACCGTTGCGAACATATCTGTTTGAACTGCGCTGAAGGCGAGGAAGCCCAGCACGCACACCAACACGGGGATCCACGCGACGCGGATGACGGCCTGCACCCGTTCGCGCAGGGCGCCGTCCGTTTTCATCTCAAGGAACAACGCGCCATGCAGGATAAATAGGGTCAGGGTGACCAGGCCGCCCAACAATGCATAGGGATTGAGCAGGTCGAAGAACGTGCCAACGTAGTTCATTCTGGCGTCGATGGCCATGCCACGCACGATATTGGCAAACGCCACACCGAAGAGCAGTGCTGGAATCGCGCTTCCAAAGAAGATAGCCCAGTCCCACAGTCGTCGCCAACCGGAATGATCATCTTTCGAGCGAAACTCAAATGCGACCCCGCGCGCGATCAGCGCCACCAGAATCAAAAACAGCGCGAGGTAGAACCCGCTGAACATGGTCGCGTACCAGTTTGGGAAGGCGGCGAACATTGCGCCGCCGGCGGTGAGCAGCCACACCTCGTTGCCATCCCAGACAGGGCCGATGGCATTAATCACTATGCGGCGTTCCTGATCTGCCTTCGATATGAACGGCAGCAGGATGCCAACGCCATAGTCGAAGCCCTCAAAAAAGAAGAAGCCGCTGAACAATACCGTAATGAGGATAAACCACAATGTCTGTAAATCCATGCCGTTCCTCCTGTTATTTCCCCGACAGATATAAACCATCTGGTTTTCCCGCTGCATTCGCCATTGCGATGGCGTCTGCGTTGCCGCCATCGCTCATACCCGAGCGCGCATACTTTTGCAGCAGGTACACATCGGCGACTGCCAGGGCGCCATAAACCAGGGTGAATCCGATTAGTGTAATGAGCAAGTCCACCACACCCACATTGGGCGAGAGCGCCTGATCGATGCGCATCAATCCCTGAACGATCCACGGTTGACGCCCCATCTCGGTCAGAATCCAACCGGTGGAGTTTGCCAGGTAAGGTAGCACAATGGCGCCGACCAATGCCATCAGGAACCACTTCCTCGCGATGACCTTTTTACCGCGTCCAAGCCACAACCCGACCAGCCCGATCAGGAACATCAGCATGCCAGAGCCAACCATGGCGCGGAAACTCCAATAGGTCAACCAGATTGCGGGTGGGGTGTAATCGCCTGGCCCATATTGCTGTTCATACAGGTGCTGCACATCATTGAGCCCCAGCACCTGCCCACCCGGGGTGTGGAAGGTCAGCAAGCTCAGTAACGAGGGGATGCGTATGTTTATGATTGAAGTGCGCGCATCTTCATCGCCAATTTGAAACATCGACAGACCTGCAGGGCTTTCGGCATTCCACAGACCCTCTGCCGAAGCCAATTTCATTGGTTGCGTGTCTGCCATGCGCTGTCCCTGTAAGTCACCAAATATCATTGTTCCCAGCACCGCAACGGTTGCTGCCGCGAGGCCCAGTCGCATCGACATGCGGAATGTCTCGCGAACTTCTACGCTGGTTTTCCTGCTGCGCAACAACCGGTAAGCGCTGACGCCGGCGATGAAGAAACCGGCTGTGGTCAAGCCACCCAGCGCCACATGCGGCCATTGTAACCACACGTTGGGGTTCGTGATGAGCGCAAAGAAATCGGTCATCTCGGCACGGCCGCTTGCTGCAATGTGATAGCCCACCGGGTTCTGCATGAAAGAGTTGGCAACCAGGATCCAGAACGCAGACAGGTTTGATGAAATGGCCACAAGCCAGATCGTTGCCAGGTGAACCTTTTTGGATAGTTTTTCTTCGCCGAAAATCCACAGACCCAGGAAAGTAGATTCGATGAAGAACGCCAGTAGCGCCTCAATCGCAAGCGGAGCTCCGAAGATGTCGCCGACAAAGCGCGAATATTCCGACCAGTTCATACCAAATTGGAATTCCTGCACGATGCCCGTGACCACGCCCATAGCGAAGTTGATAAGTAACAACTTGCCCCAGAATTGCGTCATGCGCTTGAACTTCTCATTGCCAGTGGCGACGTGAAAGGTTTGCATCATCGCAACGAGGATCGCGAGGCCGATCGTCAATGGGACAAAGAAGAAGTGATAGACCGTCGTTACACCGAATTGAAGTCGAGCGAGCGTGAGTACATCCATGCGGTATCCTTCGTGATAATTTTCACAATATGGAATTATTATAGCGACTATGCGCTTAACTGTAATGTTTATGAGTGTAGCTATCGGGTCGGACAACAGAGGTGTGACAGATGCGATCGGTGGTCTGTGTTGTTTCATTATGCATGGTAATGATGACCGCGCCAGTGATGTGTGACTATACTGTATTTTTGTGCAATCCACGGAGATAAATCAACAAACAAGATGGCAGAATACCAAATGCCGGCGGTTCAAAGTTGCTGTGCATGCTGGAGATGACGCTGCCGATAGTCAGGTAGTGAATCTTGACGGGAGACACACGTGAGTAATGCGAAGATTCTCGTGGTGGATGATGAACAGAGCATCACCCAGACGGTCAGGGCTTACCTGGAACAGAATGGCTTCACCGTTTTTGTGGCTTCTGACGGCCCGGCATCACTTAAGGCCGCCCGCACACACAAGCCGGACTTGATCGTGCTCGACGTAATGCTGCCGGGGATGGATGGCATCGAGGTGCTGCAACAATTGCGGCGCGAATCGGACGTCTATATCCTGATGTTGACGGCGCGCGCAGACGAGACCGACAAGATTATCGGGCTATCGGTAGGCGCCGACGACTACATGACGAAGCCCTTCAGCCCGCGCGAGCTGGTGGCAAGGGTAAAAGCCATGCTGCGGCGCGGGCGCGGCTTGGCAGGGGCCGATCACGAGCCCGTCCTGGTGTTCCGGCATTTACGGATCGATGCCGGCGCCAGGCGCGTGTGGAAAGATGAGACTCTGGTCGAGTTGACGGCCATCGAATTTGACCTACTCGTCACCATTGCTCGGCAGGTGGGACATGTGTTCAGCCGGGAGCAGCTGATCGAACAGGTATGGGGCACTGATTACTATGGCGACGAACGTGTGGTCGATGTTCATCTGGGCCACCTGCGCCGGAAGGTCGAAGACGATGCCACCAGGCCGGCACTGATCGTGACCGTGCGAGGCGCCGGCTATCGGTTTGAGGATACGCCTGTATGAGCCAGCTCCGCCACCGGTTGGTGTGGAAGCTCTTTCTGTCGTACCTTGTCATCATCACTGTCGGCGTGGTCGTACTGGCGCTCACGGCGGCGCTGAATATCCCGACGGCACTGGATCGGCACATGGCTGATATGCAATCGGTGATGCCGCAGAGAACCGGCATGGTTGACGATTTGCGCAGCAGTTTTGCGGCGGCGATTAAGGAAGTGCTGGCCGTTGCCGCGGTTGCGGCCATCGGCGCGGCCGTGCTTGTGAGTGTTTTTACGGCGCGCCGGATTGTGGGGCCGTTGCGCGCGATGACGGGCGCAAGCCAGCATATTGCAGACGGCGACTATCACCAGCGTGTGCCGGAGACTGGGGATGATGAACTCGGCGCGCTGGCAGACTCGTTTAATCGGATGGCAGAAACACTGGAGCAGACGGAACAGCGTCGCGTGAACCTCATCGGAGACGTGGCGCATGAGCTGCGCACGCCGTTGAGCAGCATCCGGGGGACGATGGAGGGACTGGTCGATGGCGTATTGCCCGCGGTACCCGCCACGTTCGCGGGCGTGCAACACGAAGTGATGCGTCTGCAGCGGCTGGTGCTCGACCTGGAGGAACTGTCACGAGCCGAGGCCGGGCAGATCACACTGGAACTGCGACCGTTGGATATCGGCATCCTGGTTAATTCCGCCGTTGACAGGTTGCGAATGCAGTTTGACGACAAAGGCGTTGGTCTGAGAATTGACCTGGCGCCGTCTCTGCCGCCCGCGCATATCGATGCGGCGCGTATGACGCAGGTGCTGGTCAACCTGCTTGGTAACGCGCTGCAACACACCCCGACAGGCGGTCTGGTGACGATATCGACCCGGGGCGAGCCTGGTGAGATTGTCATCATGGTGCATGATACGGGCGCAGGCATCTCTGCCGACCACCTGCCGCACCTGTTCGAGCGATTTTATCGAGTGGATCGGTCGCGTTCGCGCGCCAGCGGGGGGAGCGGCATAGGGCTGACGATCAGCAAATACCTGGTCGAAGGACATGGCGGCCGCATCGAGGCAGCCAGTCCCGGCATCGGACAGGGCAGCACGTTCACGGTCGCATTGCCTCTCTCCTGACGCAGACTGCCCCGTCCTTGGCTCCACAGAAATCTTCACCCAATCTTCACACAAACGCTGGCCTGTCGACATATAAGCTGGTTAAGATCACGCTGTAAATCAGTTCATTCATAGAATGGCAACTCTCGACGAGAGTTCCAGGAGTATGCAGCGATGATGGGATATGGATTCGGCCTGGGCGGTATCGGCATGGTAGCGATCATGATTGTGATCGCCATTGTGCCTGTGGGACTTGGCATTGCGTTGCTGGCGACGCTGTTTCCCAGGGTGGCAAAAAGCAGCATGATCAGTGGACCGGTTCAACAGGGTAATGCAGGTCCATCAGCGACGGAAATACTAAAGCAGCGGTATGCGCGCGGCGAAATCTCAACCGAACAGTTCAACCAGATGCGCCGCGACGTGGAAGGGTAACTCAGTTCCAGCCGGCACATTTCAATACATCAATGAAGAGGTTAATGGTGATAAAAAGACTGGCAATCGGCCTGGCGGCGATAACGTTGACGGCATGCTCAATGGGCGGAGGCACGCTGGCGACGCAAGTGACGGCCATCCCAACGTTCAGCCCGGCGTCGTCAGGGTCTCGGACGAGTGCGGCCTCACAGGCCACGGATGAAGCCCAGGGACCTGCGGCTCCCCAGGCGCCCGCATTGGGTGGCAAACGCGTGGGGGACCTTCTTGTGTGGATTTTCAGCAGCCGCAATCCGCCCGTTAGGGGCGATAACAACCTTGAGGCGCTGGTCACCGACTCCAATGGACAACCAATCACAGACGCACACCTGGCGTTCGATCTCGACATGATCAACATGAGCCACGGCCAGAATATTGTGGCGGCGGCGCCGTTGGGCAGTGGTAGATACGGCGCCAAAGTGCATTTTCTGATGTCCGGTCCGTGGCGAGTGATCGTAGATGTACAGCGCGCCGGTCAAACCAGCAGCGTGCGATTTGACTTTATGGTGAACTGGTAAACCCGGGTTCGTGAAGGAATATTCGGTCCTGTGCGCATCAATGGAAGGTGAATGTTGAACCTGTTAATTGCAATCGTCGCCAGCATCGCGGTTATGGGAATCAGCATCGGCGCAGGCCGATATCTGAGGCGTTACAAGTCGTTCGTCACCGAAATGCTCGGGATGATGATCGGGATGACGCAGGGGATGATGACCGGAATCGCGGTGGGCTATTTCGTCGGCGCAGCCACCGATATGTTCATCGGGAACCTGGTGGGCATGATCATCGGCATTGTGTTTGGCGTGATCTTCGGGCGCGTCGGCGGTCTGATGGGCATGATGGATGGCGGTATGGGCGGTCTGATGGGCGGCATGATGGGCGCCATGCTGGGCGTGATGCTGCAGACGCTTTATGACGGATTGGCGGTTCCCATCACCGCTGGTGCTGTGGCATTTATCTACATCATTTCCATGATCGCTCTTGTTCGTCTCGTTCACCAAAGCGCGGTGGCGAAAATGGCGGTCGATCCGGTATGCGACATGAAGGTTGATCCAAACACTGCGCTGCAACACGTGCATGAAGGTAAGACGTATTATTTCTGCGCACCCGCGTGCCGGAAACTGTTCATAAAAACCCCGGAATTGTATATTCACCTATGACCTGAAACGACTTAAAACCGGGCATGACACTGCGGCGCATCGACCCGGAACTCCGTCAGTCTCTGAGGCTCTCGCCGTGCGTCTGCGCCGCGCCTCGATATCGGCACGAATCATCATTACGCGCAAACCGTCACCCCGCTGATCGCGGTTGGGTATGGAATAACAGGTATGGATCCATGCATCTTTTCTAGACAATCTGCATCTAAATAAGCGTAAACTGTTAATACCATAGGTGACATAAATGAAAATGATGGTTGATTTTCCAGGCGGCGCTCGCGTAGATGCGCATTTTGATGGCTTTACTGTTCCAACGGACCAACCGGCCCCGGCAGGCGCTAACAGCGCCCCGAGCCCCTTTGCGACATTTCTGGCGGCGATTGGCACATGTGCAGGTATTTATGTGCTCGGTTTCTGTCAGCAACGCGGCCTGCCCACCGACGGCATCCGCATCCTCCAGAGCGATGAGACAGACCCTGCAACGGGCATGGTGACAAAAGTCACGCTCGATATCATGGTCCCACCAAACTTCCCTGAAAAATACAAATCCGCGCTGGTGAAAGCTGCAGACCAGTGCAAGGTTAAGAAGCATCTCGAACACCCCCCGACATTTGAAGTAAAGACACTCGTCGACATCACCGCTGCATAAACCGCTCCATACTGTGACGTCGGTACGTGCTTGTCGTCGCGACAGATACGTTATGGCGTCGCGTTTTCCCACAAAGGATATAAAAGCAATGAGTACAACTATTGATAAGTCGCTGAAATACCAGAAAACGCATGAATGGGCCCGTCTGGATGGGAGTGAAATCGTTGTTGGTATCAGCGATCATGCACAAGATGCATTGAGCGATCTGGTCTTTGTTGATTTACCGACCGTGGGCGGTAAATTGGCCAAAGGCGCCCGGTTTGGAACCGTCGAGTCGGTAAAAGCTGCGTCTGATGTCTATATGCCGGTTACCGGCACGATCGCAGCCGTGAACACCGAGCTTGAGAAATCGCCGGAGATTATCAATAAGGATCCCTACAATGGCGGCTGGATCATTCGAGTGAAGTGCGACAATCCCGCCGAACTGGACACACTTCTCGACGCCGGCGCATACGAGCAATACCTGCGCGAAGAGGAACACTGATGGGCTTTTTGAAAAGAATATTCGGCGGCTCTGAGGCGGGAGGCGCCGAACCTCAAAACTCCGCAAAACGCGCCGCATCGATCGACGCCGCTGGTTTGGCGGACAGATTAAAACAGGCGCAACCGCCGTATCTGCTCGATGTGCGTGAAGCATACGAGTACGCCGAAAGCCATATTGCCGGCGCAAAACTGATCCCATTGGGTGAACTGCCACAGCGCCTGAGCGAGTTGC
>CAIXPS010000040.1 GCA_903921365.1 uncultured bacterium
CTTCCACTTCGAGCATCCTTCTTCTCCGTTACCGCTGGACTTCCTTGCCCTAACCATAACGGAGTCTGCTGCCCCTAAGTGGCTCCCTTTTCAATTAATTTTTTTCTCTCTACTGGCTCCCTTTTATATTAATGAAAACAATCTTCCTTATCTCGAGTGGCTTTATGTGCAAAACAATCATCTACAGGGTGTAATTCCAAAGACAATCGGGACCCTGACAAGTCTACAGAAACTCGCCGTGAATTCGAATGAGTTAAGTGGCGCAATACCTGGGGAGATTGGACAACTGTCGTCACTTGATTTGCTTGACCTGGATCACAACCAACTCACGGGCGCTATCCCGCCCGAATTAGGTAATCTTGTAACTCTGAGCAGAAATCTAACGCTTAATGACAATCATCTGACTGGCACGATCCCAATATCACTTGGCAACCTCGTAAACTTGCGGGAAGTGCATTTTGAAAATAACCCGGGGCCGAATGGCGACACAGATAAGGGACTTCATGGGCCGATCCCGACTGAATTCCTCAACCTTAAATTCCTACATTCTTTTAGATATTACAACACGGGTATTTGCCTGCCGGATAAACAAGAGTTTAGTGAATGGTATGCAGCCCTTCAGGACAGAGACTCACCTGCCAGGATATGCACGCTCCCTGTTGTGTTGGTACATGGCTACAACGATACTGGTGATTCATGGGGCGACTACATAAATACTTTATTGCCGTCAATTGACCCTACACATGCAAGAGTCTATAAAGGTTACCCGGTATATCTCGATACCGGATATGGTGATAGGGTCGCCAACACGGTATGGGTGAACGCGCAACAGTTGGGGAGTTACATAAAACAGGTGAAAAACGAGACGGGGCAGGATCAGGTAGACATTGTTGCACATAGTATGGGTGGTTTGATATCGAGGGCATATATTGGTCGCAATATGGATAAAGCGAAACCCGATGTCCATCAGCTGATTATGTTGGGCACCCCTAATGGTGGCAGTAACTCAGCCGCACTATTGGAGATGATTCATAACACTGGTATGGATTGGGTGAACGCAGTCATTTTTCAACCCTATATCGTAAATGCTACAAATGAGTTAACACCTCAGTTTCTAAGGTTTTTTAATTCGGTTGTACAGAATCCAGCGGATGTGCCGTTTTATGGGTTGGCTGGGCAGTATTTATGCCCCGTAAGATTTCCTGCTTCGATGCCTTTAGAACCCTGGCCAAATGATGTTGTTGTTTCAGAGCTGAGCGTAAAAGCCATACCGTTAATCAGAGAAGTTAGTTATCCAACTGTTGCTGGTTGTTCGGGTGATCACAGAACAATGCGCCAGATCGGTTACTTGTATGGTGGGAAAGGGATCTTTGATTCTTTTGTAAGTCCCTTGCTTCAGAATCAAACCCTGCCGTTTCAGACCCAATCCACAACCGTCATGCAACCAACGCAAAACAACTCTATGGGATTGGGTGCGATGCAATTTACCGATATCCATACCACGACGCTCAAGCATGGACAACACCAGGAGTTTACGTTCAATATAAATGAGAATGTGAGCCAGACTACTTTTACTGTAATGGGAAACCCTGATCAAATGATTGTAAGCATGCGAACACCCATTGGTATATTGATTACACCCACAACAAACAACTCGCAGATTATCTACACGCAGATGAATGATTTCATGTTGATGAGTGGTTATACCGTCAGCAATCCGGTAAATGGAACGTGGACACTGATCTTGGACGCGAATGATCAGACACCATCTACCGGTGTAGACGCGATTATGTTGAATGCTTTCGATAGTAGTTTATCGCTTGATGTTTCGCTGGGCAGTGAGGAATTGATTCTAAACGCTTCAACTGTAATAACGGCCCAGATAACTGGTGATGGACAGCCCATCACGACATCGAATGTGATCCTCACAATGACAAACTTATTGGGTATAACTCAGCAATATTGGATGCTCGATACTGGTCAGCTAGGGGATGTTGCTGCAAACGATGGGGTATATAGTCTTGTTTTCACACCAACACTGCCAGGGCATTACACCGCGATAGTTAAAGCAACTGGGAATTTCAAGGGCACAAGTTACAACCGGTGGTCATATTGGTCAGCGGGAATGGCACATGATATGTACATGCCGATAGTACGTGTGCCATAGTGAAATGGCAGCATCATGCCCCCTGTCGTTCATTAGCCAACGAAGAACTCACATCATTGGGCCAACTTGACAAGGAAAGTCTCCAGCCGTCATATCCACGGCTGGAGATAGCGATTATCCTGCGGCTTTCTGATGTCATCATCAAGCTGTACCCATACAGTCCATGTGTTACGCGCAAATGCCCCATTCTGTAACTGCACGCCTACGCGTCGTGCGTAGTACAACTTAGCAGGATGCCCATCTGAGCGAAGCCGCTTTGCCTCTGTCTGTGCTTCCTCTTTCGTCGCATGAGCACTGACTGCTGTGTAAGTCGTCTTATCCTGTTTCTGAGTGCTGCCCAAGATATGCCTTTCTGGCATGAAGAACCATTCGCCTTCTTTCTTCAGACCTGCTGGCTCAAACAGTACTTCAAAGGCATGCCCAGCCTTAAACGCTGTCAGGCACTTTGATGGTGGATCAAGCTTGATTTCTGTCATCATCATGCGCAAAAGTGAGCGTTTCTCCTCTACTGTTGATTTGCTCCACAGTCAGGGCAGATTGACCACGATTGACCAGGCCTCACAGCTAATTCTCACACCGTAATACAATCTGGGCTGTAACCGTACTCGCCTATATCGGAGCCCTATCGGAATGCTAGCCAAAGTCAACTCGTGTGCCATCGTCGGACTGGAAGGAACCATTGTTGAAGTCGAGGTCGACAGCAGCCGTGGGCTGTCGTCGTTCACGCTGGTCGGGTTGCCCGACGCGGCGGTGAAGGAGAGCGGCGAACGCGTGCGCGCCGCGATCAAGAACAGCGGTCTGCACTTCCCCACCAACCGCATCACGGTCAACCTCGCCCCCGCCGATCTGCGCAAAGTTGGGCCGGCCTACGATCTGCCGATCGCGCTCGGCATGCTGGTGGCGTCGGAGCAGGTGATGGGGCAGGCGCTCGAAGGCGCGCTGGTGCTGGGCGAACTGGCGCTCGACGGCGCGGTGCGGCACGTGCGCGGCGTATTGCCGATGGCGGCGCTGGCGCGCGATAGGGGCTTCAAACGCATCTTTGTCCCTGCTCTCGACGTGCAGGAGGCGACTCTGCTGCCGGGCGTCGAGGTCATCGCGGTGGCTCAACTGGCCGACCTCGTGGCTGCGCTCAACGGGGTGACCGACCTGCCGGTCGCGACACACGATAAGTTGCTTGACACCGCGCGCGCCACTGGCCCAGTCGTGCCGCTCACCGACTTCAAGGAGATCAAAGGTCAGGAAGTGGCGAAGCGCGCGCTTGAGGTCGCCGCCTCAGGCGGGCATAACGCGCTTCTGAGCGGCAGCCCCGGCGGCGGCAAGACGCTGCTGGCGCGCGCGTTGCCGGGAATCCTGCCCGACCTGATGTTGGAGGAGGCGCTGGAGGTCACGCGCATTTACAGCGTGGCTGACATGCTTCCGCCAGAGACGCCGATGATCCGGGCGCGCCCATTCCGCGCCCCGCATCACACCATCAGCCATGCGGGATTGGTCGGCGGCGGGAAGATCCCGCACCCCGGCGAGGTGACATTGGCACACCGCGGCGTGTTGTTCCTCGACGAGTTCCCCGAATTCGACGCGCGCTCCTTGGAAGTCCTCAGACAACCGATGGAGGACAAACAGGTGACGATCAGCCGCGCCTCAGGCTCGCTGACGTTTCCGGCGGCGTTCATGCTGGTGGCCGCGATGAACCCATGCCCGTGCGGCTGGTACGGCGACCCGATCAAGCCATGCACCTGTTCGCAGGCGATGATCAGCCGCTACCAGCACAAGATCAGCGGCCCGCTGCTCGACCGCATCGACATCCACCTGGAGGTATCGCGCGTCGACTATGACAAGCTGAGCGACGCGCGCGCTGGCGAACCGTCGGCGACGATTCGCGCCCGTGTGCAGGCGGCGCGCGATCGGCAGGCACGCCGCTTCACGGGCACTACATTAACCTGCAACGCCGACATGGGCGTGGGCGACGTGCGCGCGCATTGCGCGCTCGACGCCGCCGGGCAGAGCCTGATGAAGAGCGCGATGAACCAATTACAGATGAGCGCGCGCGGGTTTCATCGCGTGTTGAAGCTGTCGCGGACGATTGCCGATCTGGCGGGGAGCGACGTGATCAAGGTGACGCATCTGGCGGAGGCGTTGCAGTATCGGCCGAGAAGACAAGAGGGGTAGTCAGCTTTCATGGTGACTGCGGTCAAAGATCAATTTGTACATGGACAAGCTCTACTGCTACGTCGACGAATCAGGGCAAGACACTTTTGCCCACGCGGGACACAAACAGTTGTTCATTGTTTCAATTGCTGTGCTGCAGCAAGATCGAAGAGAATTGGCCGAGATATGCGAACAATACGAGAAGGTCAGTGGGAAGGGCAAGTTCAAGTGGGGACAAGCCGAGTACACGAAACGCCTGCGGTATATGCGTCTAGTTCTAGCGGATGGTCGTTTTCGACAAGCACTTCGATATGTGATTTTCACCAGTATTACAAGAAATGATTTTGACAAGGCGACCATCGATGGCATCGCTCGGGCAGTGTCGTGGAAACAAAATAGTTCACGTTTCCAGACACACGTTTATATTGATGGCCTTGCCAAGTCGAAGCGTGATGAATATCGTCGTCAGTTGAAGGCAAAAGGCATTCTCATCGCTGAGGTAAAAGGCGTTCCGCGCGAAGAAAGCAATGCTCTCACCCGCTTAGCAGATGCACTGGCCGGATTTGTTCGAGATGCCGTTGAAGATGAGAATTCAGAAGTAAACACTCTGTTGTATCGAGCGCTCCGCAACGAGGAAATCGTGAAGGCATAAAAAAAGACCGCCCGCTAAGGGGCGGCAGGGTCTAGGTTGATTGCTCAATCAGCTTACCGATACGGCCAGTCTTCGACCCGGTTTGAAGTAATTATAGCAGATGGGGTTGAACACTCAAGGAGAAAAGCAGATGAGGTGCGCGTGCATTGCGCACTCGACGCCGCCGGCCAGATCCTGATGAAGAGCGCAATGCGCAAGAGCGAGTTACAGATGAGCGCGCGCGGGTTTCACCACGTGCTCGCGCGCACGATTGCGGATCTGGTGGGGAGCGACGTGATTAAGGCCGAAGGCCTGCAGTCTGGCGGAGGCGATGCAATACAGACCCAGACGACAGGAGAATTAGGCGTTTATAATCACTGTTACCCCGATCCGAGAGGTCACAATCACACCCTCAGTTCAAATCATGGGTGAGGTGCTATGGCATAAAGAACAGTAGAGCAGAACATTCAACTTATGGTGGAACGGCTGACCGAGCGTTTTGATCCGCAGGAGATTATCCTGTTCGGCTCTCACACGCGTGGCACTGCCGGACCCGATAGCGATGTTGATCTACTCATGATCATGCCTGTGTCTGGCTCCCGACGAGACAAGCAGGTTGAGATGCGCGTGGCCCTACACGACATCGCTGTGCCTAAAGACATCATCCTCGTGACGCCGGATGAAGTGGAACGACAGCGCGATGTGGTCGGAACAATCATTCGACCGGCGCTACGCGAAGGCAAGGTGTTGTATGTCCGCGCCGGATGACGAACTATGCTGCATTCGCAAGCAAACCCGCACATACTTGCCGAAGCCGCAGCGCCGATCCAGATAACTCACAATTGCCGCGCGCAGACGGCGCCCACGATTGCCGATCTGGCCGCGAGCGACGTGATCAAGGCCGAAGGCCTGCGCTCTGGCGGAGGCATTGCAATATCGACCGAGAAGACAGGAGGGGTAGAATCAGGTAGTGAATTAACATGTCAACGGTACTTGAGTTGTCTCCATCCGAAAGGCAGACCTATATCGAGGTATTACGAAGACGTGCGGCTGAGTTGAACAGCCCACTCGAGCCCGAAGCACAACAGATTCGCGACCAGCTAGTTGAACGTGTGCGCGAAGTGGCTGCTGCGATCAAGAGCCGTTTCAATGTGCAGCGAGTCATTCTATTTGGATCGCTTGCTCACATGGCGTGGTTCAGACCTGGTTCAGATATCGACCTAGCTGTGCAAGGCCTGGAGGGCAACGCATATTGGGAAGCATGGCGGTTGGCAGAAGATATGCTGGAGGGTCGCGAAGTAGACTTTATAGATATAGATACCGCTAGCCCCTCTCTCCGGCAAGCGATAGACAAACACGGGATAGCCTTGTGAACGGCGTATACCAACAGATCGTTGAGCGTATTCGGGGTGAAGCTTTGGACCTTGACAAAGCGGTCAGCAAAGCGCAGAGGTCATGGTTTAAGGCGCTAAAGCACACCGAAGAGCAAGACTTGTATCTTGACTCTGTAGCGTTGAATCTGCACGGGTTCTACTCCGGCATCGAGCGTCTGTTTGAATTAATCGCCCGAGGTCTGGATCGGATCACACCAGTTGGTGAAAGTTGGCATCGCGACTTATTGGAACAGATGACGCGAAATGTTTTCAACACGCGACCCGCCGTAATCAGTGTGCTGAACGCAGAGCGCCTGGATGAGTACAGACGCTTCAGGCACCTGGTGCGCAATATATACGCAGCTGATCTGATCCCTGAAAGAATGGCGAGAATGCTCATCAACCTGCCTGGTCTCTGGACTGATCTTCGCGCAGAATTACTCGCCTTCGCTGATTTTCTGGACCAGTCGAGTTAGGTGAAGTCCATGCGTTGACCTGTTCGATTAGTGCACGTGTTTGGTGGCAATGTAATGCGCAGTTGCTATCACGCGACGCGCGACCGGGCGTCCCAGCGATTCAACGGCACTGGTCTGGCGTGTAACGCCGAGATGGGTGTGGGCGATGTGTGCGCGCGGATTCCACTGCATATCTTGTCCATGACGTTCTTGAACCCGTAGACGATGCCGCTCAGGTTGGATGCGTCCAGAACCATGACCGCGCCGTCGCAGTCGATCTTTCGTGGAATCTTGGTATTGACGTCATATATTGCACGCCTGCGCTCTCTCTTCGAGGGTACAATTCTCATCCCTGCTCTCAGTTTTTCAGCCTGAGTAGTAATAAACTGTTGACATATTCCGTAACGAGGTCCCATGCAACCCACAAAACTACGCAATGCGAGCGCAGTAGATCATGTCCCACTCACTGCATTTTTACTGCTGACCTTTGGCATCGCTTGGTTTGTCTGGTCGCCGCTTCTGGTCGCTGAGTATACGAGTCTCCCCCTGCCAGTCACGCCCGTTGTCCTTTCGGGGTTGGGATCTTTTGTGCCAAGTATTACTGCTCTGTTTTTAACCTGGAGATACTTGGGCAAAGCCGAACTGCGTCGGCTGCTGGGTCGGGTGTTAGTGTGGCGCGTTTCACCAATCTGGTATATGCTCGCTATCACTGGACCGGCATTCGTGATGCTGATAGCCATGGGTGGACATGTTTTATTGGGTGGCACAGCGCCTGACTATGCCTCACTCGGTTTTCGGTGGTTCCTTGTGCCAATCAACTTCGTTCTCGTTCTGCTGTTCGGCGGACCGCTGGGCGAGGAATTTGGCTGGCGGGGCTTTGTTCTCCCTGCGCTTGAGGCACGCTTTAGTCCGCCATGGGACAGCCTTATTCTGGGGATTATCTGGTCGGTGTGGCATTTGCCGCTATTCTTTATTGCAGCCTCAGCTCAACACAGCTTACCTTTTTGGCTGTATGTTCTGCTGACAATGCCACTGTCTATCTTGATTACGTGGGTATATCATGGCTCAGGCAACAGTCTGTTCCTGGTCATGCTATTCCATGCCGCGGTCAATACATGGTCCGGCCCCTTGCGAATTAGCCCGGAAGCGGCGGGCAGCGCCCGCCCGCTTGCTTTGGTTGTGATATTGACATGGGTTGTGGCACTTCTGGTTGCTGTAGGCCTCAAATGGTTGTCCCAGAAAGCCGCATCAAGAACTCCTTCCAAAGGATGACAGACTGATCCATCCAGGGAGTGCGCCCAAGCACAAAGAAGGCTTCCTCGGCTGGAGACAATAAGCGATCAGACCATAATCCATGCTGAGTCGGATGGTATGTTCGGGGAAGGCGACAATCTGGCCCAGTGCTACACATGGCAGGCCACAAATGTCTCGACCAGCAAGAAGACGGCCCTGCCGCTGCTGTTCACTGTGAACCGCCCTTCGCGATGCGCCGTCGAAGGAAATGTCCGTAGGACGGTGCTGGCGCGTCCGTTCCGCGCCCTGCATCACACCATCAGCCACGCGGGACTGGTCGGCGGTGGGAAAACCGAAGGTGCACCCTGGCGAGGTGGCGGCGGCGTATCGCGGCGTGTTGTTCCTCGACGAGTTCCCCGAGTTCGATGCGCGCTCGCTGGAGGCGCCCTTGGCGTGCGGCAGCCGATGGACCTACGGCAAACAGGTGACGATCCGCTTCGCGGCGCCTCAGGCTCGCTGACGTTTCCGGCGGCGTTCATGCTGGTTGCCGCAATGAACCCGTGCCCGTGCCGCGTACTCGCGGGTACGGCGACCCGATCAAGCCATGCACCTGTTCGCAGGCGATGCGTTACGCGGCCGCTACCAGCACAAGATCAGCGGGCCGCTGCTCGATCGCATCGACACGCCACAGGCGATCTGGAGGTGTCGCGCGTCGACTATGACAAGCTGAGCGACGCGCGCGCTAGCGAACCGTCGGCGACGATTCGCGGGCGCGTGCAGGCGGCGCGCAATCGGCAGGCACGCCGCTTCACGGGCACAACATTAACCTGCAACGCCGACATGGACGTGGCGACATGCGCGTGCATTGTGCGCTCGACGCCGCCGGACGGAGCCTGATGAAGAGTGACATGCGCAAGTGAGAATGGCGTGACATTTACCTTGGCTGACTTTGATCTGCGCTTCCAGGCGTGATTCAGCGGTACCATACACGCAGCATGTCGATAGGCTCAAAGCCAGCCGACTGCGCGAGGGCGAGGTCCTCACCGCTTTCGTAGCCAACCAGATCCAGACCGGGGAAAAGTGCGGCAATCGCGGTCACGGCGCCAGCCCACACAGCTGCGGCATCTTCATCACGCACAAAGAGGTTGGACAGCCCCACGACTCCTGCTGCCAGGTTGGCGATGACCCCAGCGCATATCCGTTCATCCCGCCAGGCGACCAGGAAGGCAATATTCTGATCGGCCAGCATCCCCGGTAAAAAGACACGCTCAGGGCGCATGTCGGTTGAGTCGGCAGTCCAACCTGCCCAGATATGTTCCCACTGTGCCAACTGCTCACCGTCACTCACGCGACCCCAACGTGCGTCGAAGGCCGTTGCAGCGTGGTTTGGGTGGATAGCGGGTCGCCATATCCAGCTAGCCTCGAAGGCCACCTGGAACCCGCTGTGTCTCAGGTCGAGGTCGCGGAAGCTGTCTTTGATGGCGCAGTGGGCGGGCAGTTGGTTCAGCACGGCGTCCAGCGCAGCCCCCTGGTTCGGGCGCAGGGTGTCGGCATTCGGGTAAAATCGTGGGACAGCCTGTCGGTTGTACCAGAGACCATCCTGCCACACCCCAGGCGTGTCGTGAGCCTGACATACTGCATCGCACCACAAGGCATTGTTGTGGGCCGCCTGTTCGACCCGATGCAGGTTCATTCCAGATGGGGTGAATATGCTCATCGAATTCATTTTATGATCCGTCACTTCCATTTCCGTCGGCGGTATGTCGAATACCTGACGCCGTTCAGCCACATGACTCGCCCTGTTGCCCAATGTCGTTCCCACATGCCCGGATTAGCCGCCGCTTTTCCGTCCCGTCTTTTTGCGCTCGCTCCGCGTTCGCGCTGTCTTTCCGTATCCATCACTCGAGGGCGGCTTGTGGCTGTCTTTGTTCAGCTGTGTTTCCAGACTATCCACCCGTTTGATCTGCGCAGCATTCTCTTCCTGCACTTTCTGGGTTAACGCTATGACTGCCTCCAGCCCTGCGTTGTATGCAGTTTCAATCTCTTCGCGTGTTACCATCATATTCACGCTTTATACCCGTTTTTCGCGCGGATTTCAAGGCCTGTTTTTCAGCCGGGTATACCGCAGATTCGTGGGTAACTTTTCGGCGACTGGGGGAGAATAGGAGAACGGAGGGTTGACAAGCATGGGAAAGGCAGTAAAGAGTCGAGTACAAAGGCGTGAGGAGTTC
>CAIXPS010000041.1 GCA_903921365.1 uncultured bacterium
TGCTCGACGTGATAGTTCATGTTGAGGTACAGGAAGCGGTTGATCGGGTTCATGTACACCGTGCGGCAGTTCAGGCGGTGGTCGAGGACGTTCTCCGCCAGCCCCACGTGCTGGGTGTAGCCGTAGATCACCATCAGCCACGCGCCGTAAAAGGTGGGCAGCCCGATGTAGAGCAGCGGCAGGATGCTTCTGCTCACGATAGCGAGCGTGATCACGCACAGGTAGATCAGCGCATACAGGCGCGCGCGCCAGAAGATCGTGTTGAATGCGCTCTCAGGGATGAAGGTGCGTTCTTCCGGCGTCATCCTGCCGATGCAATGCAGTGCGACGGTCGTCACGTACTTGCGGACTGATGGAAGGTTGAAGAAGGCGCCGATGAAGAGCTTGAGGTTCGCCGGGCGCGGCACCGCGATTTCCGGATCGCGCCCCACGATGATCGTGTCGCTATGGTGGCGCGTGTGGCTCCACCGCCACACGACCGATTCGCGCAGCACCATGAATGATGCAATCTCATACAGCGCGTTGTTCATCCAGTCGGTCTTGAACATTGTGCCATGGCTGGACTCATGCCAACGCGCGTCGGATGTCGAGGCGTACAACACGGCATAGATCAGAAACGGGATGATCGCCCACGGTGCCCCTGGCGTGCCCCACAGCAGGTACCCGCACAGACCCGCAGCGCCAATCAAGGCAAACCAGATCAGCGTGTTGCGGATGCCCGGTCCATCACGGCGCTCCAGCAACTCGCGCATCTTCTGTTTAGGGACGGGCGAGGTATACCACTTCGCTTCAGCCAGACCCTTCTCAACCGCCAGCGTCGAATCTTTCCCGACAAGACTGTAATCACTCAACCGGATGCTGCTCGCAAGTTTCATATTCATGGGTATTCCTGTTCAAGCCAATTTATTTTCAGAACACCTCGATATTCTCACGACCGCCGTAGAAGTCCCACCACGGTTTGGCGCCTTTCGCCAGCACCGCGTTCAGCGCCTGAATACTCTCCACACCGCTTTCCCTTAACCACGCCCGTGCCCCCACAGCCCCGCCCTTGCCATACTTAGCCACGCCGGGTAGCCAGGTAGCGCGCCCGCACAGAACGCCTGAGAATGGCGTCCCTGCCTCCGCGGCCAGTTCAAGCGTCTCGCGGAAAACGTCGTCGGCCACGCCTGCGCTGAGGTAGATGAACGGCAACTTCGCCGCAGCCGCAGCAGTATGGAAGAAGGCCTTTGCTTCCTCACGTGTGTAGGCAACCTGGCCGTCCGTGTTCGCGCGCGAGCCCTCCACATAGCGCATGTTGATCGGAACCTCGACCTTGAGGATGTCGATCCCATAGCGCGGCTTCGAAAACTCCGCCATGTACTTCGCGACCTTGTCGGGCTTTACCCGCGCATAGGCCAGGCTTTGCTCGTTGCCAACGGCATCGCAGTAACTGATGGGTTCGAGGAAGAACGGCGCGTCGTATGCGCGGCACTCCGCCCCGACTCGCTCGATAAACGCGTGCTTGATGGTGTTGATTTCCGCAGCATCATCCGCATCGTAGTACAGCAGAATTTTGATCACGTCTGCGCCCGCCTCGATCAGCCGCAGCACCGACCATTCTGACAGCAGGTCGGGCAGCCGCCCTTTCAGGTTGGCGTCGTAGCCGGTTTTCTCGTAGGCCAGCAAAAGCCCGGCGTTTTTGGCGCGGCGTTGGCTGGCCTCAAGCCCGAACTCGGGATCCAGCAGGATCGCGCTGGTGTAGGGAGTCAACTCCTCTGCCACAAGCGTCTTGAACTCGCTCAACTCCGCGTCACTTGCCTCGCCGCCTCTGGCTTTGGCGATCGCTTTCTTAAGCGAGCTACGCTGATCGATTGCCAGTGCAGCGATCACCCCGCGCTGATCCGCGACCGCGTTGATCCCAGCAAACTTCCCCTTGCTGATTCTTACTTTTGCCATCCCAACCCCTCGCGAAATCAAAAGCGCTCAAACTGATCCACATTGAGGATGAAGATGGTTGCGCTGCCGATCACGATCTTTGATTTTTGTGGTTTTGGATCGCTGGTTGCAGCGCCTGGTGTTCCGCTATCGGCTTCCCGGTGCTGCCCCAGGCTCCTAAAGGCATTCAGAGCATCGTCTATCCGCTCGTCCTCAACGCCCAGCAACAGCGTGGCATTGTCGCGCCGTAGCCACGCGCCCGTGGTCGATATCTGCGTGACACGGTGGCCTGCCTCAACCAGGGCCCTGGTGATTTTTGACACATCCTCTGCCTGAACAATCGCCATCAGCATCTTCATCGAGTGCCTCCTATAGCACACGTTCCATTCGCTGCTCCCGCGATATGTTTGCGGAAGAGCCAGTGTAGTGCAATGCAATGAGCTTACCACGTGTCCAGTGTACATGAATTGCGCGTCAGTGCCGCTCGTCGGGCCGCCCAATACCGGCCGCGTGCCTTATCGCCTTATCACGGTTAGGCGAAAGAAAGGCATAATGGCGTCAGCGACCGTGACAATGGCACTTTCTTGCCGTGGCCGCGCTGATAGACGCATCGGTAGCGGCGCGCAGTGCGCGCGCCTTCCTCAAATTCAGGAGTGTGAAACGAAATGGAACAACGGATTCTTAATAAAGTCGCGATCGTCACAGGCTCTGGCCAGGGACTGGGCAAGGCTGTCGCCCTCCGGTTGGCCCGCGAGGGCGCCGACATCGTCGTCGCCGAGTACAACGCAGAAACGGGCGCACAGGCTGCCGAGGAGATTCGCGCGCTGGGACGCCGTGCGCTGGCGGTTGCAGTCGACCTCTCCGACGCCGCAAAGATACCAACCATGGTCGAGCGCGTTGTCGCAGAGTTCGGGCACATCGACATCCTCATCAACAATGCGGGGCGCACCCAGACCAAGGGGATGCTCGACCTGACGCCGGCTGACTGGGATCGCGTGGTGGATACCAATCAGCGCGGGCTGTTCTTCACCCTTCAGGCGGTGGCGCGGCAGATGATCGCGCAGCTTCCGGAAGAGATCCGCAATGCCGATCGCGCCCCGCGCAGCTTCGGCAAAATCGTCAACTTCTCATCCATCTCGGGACGAGGTGGACGACCTTTTAGCGCGCATTATGCGGCAGCCAAGGCAGCGGTCATCAGCATTACGCGGTCGGCGGCACTGGGGCTGGCGCGCTACAACATCAACGTCAATGCCGTCGCGCCCGGCGTCGCGCCCACCCAGATGTGGGATCAGATCGACCGTGAGCGGGGCGCGCTGTTTGGCTCCAAACCTGGCGAAGCATTCGCGAACTTTGTCGAGACCATCCCGCTCAAGCGTCCCGCGATGCCGGAAGACGTAGCCGCGGCGGTGGCTTTCCTGTGCTCGCCAGACAGCGACTACATCACCGGGCAGTGCATGAACGTCGATGGCGGGATTGAGATGGATTAAGCGTGTTTTGTTAAGCAACCGGGGAGAGTGTCGGAAATTCCGGGGAACACACGATATATGTGTTAACAGGGTGGTGATCGTGGATATTGGATAAACAGTCCCTGCCCGGAAATAAGGAGAAGATCTTATGACCCTACTACGCAGAACAACAAACCTGGCGCTCGTCTTTGTGCTGTTCATGAGCGCGATCTCTTTCGCCGCCCCTCAAAGTGTAGCGGCCGCTATTGCCACCCCACCAATTCCGCTGCCGAGGAATTGCGATGCCGTAACGCCAATCGGCGGCAACACACCAGCTTGCTGCATATTTGGCTACGTCTATTACGAGAATTCGCCGGTGGACGGCGCCGCCGTGCACATCGATAGCGCAAGTGGCGCCATAGATCTCACGACCTACTTGCGAGGCGCGCACAGTGCGCCGTATTACCAGGCTGACCTGAGTTCGGCGCCGTTGGCGGTCTCACCGGGAGATGTGATCACCATCACCGTATCATACAGCTATATGCTCAGCATTCGCACCTGGATCGTACAGGGCGGTGGTCAGCACGTGGACATGGGGTTGATCGCCGGTTACCGGGCCCAACAGCCAGTGAACACATCCGGTGGTCCGAATCGCCCATTAGCGCAACCAGGATTGGCAGCGCCAGTTGCTGTTGCACAGCCCAACTCGGCTAATGCGCCCGTTAACACAACAACGACGAGTAGCACGGGTAACGTCTCGATCCCGCTGTCTGACACACGATCGCCGCAACGGGCCTCACTTAATGCGTCGCCATTGGAATTCAGTGACAACTTTGAGTCGTATGCCTTGGGTGCGAACCCATCCGATGTTTATAGTTACCAACCTCTGGGTGACTGGACGAGTTATTCGCCTCTTACCTTCCCCGACTCGTACCAGGTTGGTCAAATCGGCGCGAACAAGGTGCTTCAATTTACGCATGCCAGTCCCAACGCGCACATGGATGCCGGCGCAAAAATCTACAAGCGCCAATTCTCCAGATTGAGCAAGGCCGGTGTGTCATTCTATCGAACGAACCCATCCATGGGTTGGAATCACCTGGTGTTCGAGTACCAGGACGATCAGCACTACTACATCATCAAGTATGCCTATGACAATACGCTGTACATCGGCTACTCGCAGGGTGGTGTAGCCGGGTCTGTCGCGCTTTGGGGCGACGCCGATATCATGTCTCTTAACAATCGCATCGAAGTTGTGCGAGACGGTAATCAATTGATTGCCTCGGTCACGCGTTTGGACACGCTTGCTAGCAAAAGTATTACTGTGACTGCTCCTCTTTAAAACAATGTGAA
>CAIXPS010000042.1 GCA_903921365.1 uncultured bacterium
GGTGTTCCTTCTGATTCACGTATAGCCCGACCGGGGTCATTACTCAAGCATGAGGTCCTCACTCCCGAGACCCTTGAGGCTCTTAATGGTTTAAATCTCATTGCAAAAAAGCGAGGCCAGAGCCTCTCCCAAATGGCCCTAGCATGGGTAATTCGTAACCCTCTAGTCTGCTCTACCATAATAGGTGTGCGGACTCAGGAGCAACTTGAGGAAAACCTACTGTCCTTAGGTAATATTGATTTCAGCATCGATGAGTTAAAGGAAATTGATTGTTTTGCTATTGACCGGGGGGTTACGCTGTGGCCACCAAACTGCTAGGGGCTTCTATGGACAAGATCACCTTACTTCTGCCTGTTGCTGGCCGATCAAGTCGATACCCAGGAATGAGACCCAAGTGGCTTCTTACTCATCCACATGGTACTCTCATGCTCACAGAGGCAATAAGGGGTCTAAATCCCTCACGTTTCACGCGGATTGTCATTGTTGCCCTTGACGCTCACGAGCGTGATTTTGGGTTCTCTACCTCCATTATTAAAGAAATATCTAGGGAGTATGATCTTGCTCCTAATTGTGTGGAAGTCATTCTTCTACCACATGAAACCCAGAGTCAACCTGAAACATTAGCCGAAGGTATCCGTCTGGCCCAAATTCGAGGACCTGTTTTGGTCAAGGACTCGGATAACTATTTCTCATTTCCAAATTTGCCAGACTCGAATGCCGTAGGCGTCATTGACCTCAATAAAAGCAAACCAGTGCTTGTCGGGAATAAGAGCTATATTCGGCCAGGCCTGGATGGGAACATAGACGGTATTGTTGAAAAACAAGTCGTCAGCCATTTGTTTTGCTGTGGGGCATACTATTTCCAAAGTGCCATTGCATTCTGCGATCACTTTGCCCGTTTAAAGGAAGGTGGGAAAGACCTTTACCCATCAAGTGTAATTCAAAGTATGTTAGATTCTGGAGAGCAATTTCAGGCAGTCGAAGCCCACGATTTTATGGACTGGGGTACCTTGCAGGACTGGCTACGCTTCAAGGATGACTACGCGACGGTCTTCATAGAGTTAGATGGCATTGTAGTAATGGATTCACATCAACATTTTGAACCACATTGGGGTACAACAGAAGCCTTGCGTAGAAATGCAATAGCAATCAACCGGATGCATGATACAGGCAAGGTGGAAGTGATCCTCATTTCCTCAAGAAAGGCTGAATTTGAGCAAATCACGATAGATCAACTCAGAAAAAATTCAATCCATTACCATCGGCTGTTGATGGGGCTTCCTTTTGGGTGTCGGCGGATCCTAGTTGGTGGATTCTCAGAACATACCTCCTACGAGGCCGCTCAGTCGATCAATCTTCGAGCCAATGACGACCGTTTGGACGAGTTGTTGTTTCGTCTAATGTCTTGAGTTGCCAAAGCTATAGATTTCAGAATTTAACCGTAATAGGAGGAGGGTAGTCTCTTGATGAATTTTTGGATGATATGAGTTCTTGCTACCCCTTCCCGCGCCCAATCAAAGCGCTGCTGTCAATCGAATGCCACCAAACATGTTAAATTCGCGTAATATTGGGGTAGTAGCCATCTCGGTCATTGATCAGGGGATGGTGGCTATTGCCAATTTTCTCATTAGCGTCTTATTGGCCCGCCTGCTTAGTCCAGAAGATTATGGCCGATTTCTCGCCATATATGCTTTCCCATTGTTAATAGTTATGTTGCACGCGGCTGTTATCACCGAACCAGTAATGATTTTTGGACGTCGTGAGTTTGAAGCTAGTTGGAAGTCATACATAGCATTACTCGTACGCCTTCACTGGCGGGCCTTGATTGTATGTACCATCACTGGAGCCGCTTTACTAATATTTAGTACAGTATATTCAGAAATTCGGATCTTCGCGGCAATGATTTTAATGCTTGTTCCACTTACTATGACATGGCTTCAAAGGCGCCTATATTTCGCATGTTTGCAGCCACTAAAGGCGGCCATTGCAAGTACAATTTATGGGTTATTAGTTATTGGTCTCGTGATATTTCTAAATAAATTCAATTTACTTTCCTCACTGACAGCATTTCTGGCAATGGCTGCTGGAAGTGTTCTTACCATCTTTGCGATCGGATTCCCACACAACGCTATTGAAAGCGCAGACATTGTTAAACCCAAGCTTGTAATTAAATTACAC
>CAIXPS010000043.1 GCA_903921365.1 uncultured bacterium
CTATCCTAAAGGACTCCAAGCAGTGTCGACAACGGTCAAATCTTCAACGCCACCCAGTTCCGCGCGGCCTGCGCTACCCTGCACACAGAGGTCATTTTCGCAACACCCTACCACCCGCAAGGCAAAGGCAAGATCGAGCAGTTCTGGAATCAGACCCAGCAATCCTTCTACCCGGAGGTGGCGGCATCGCATATCACCGACCTGACCACTTTGAACCAATCGTTCTGGGCTTGGCTGGAGCGCATCTACCATGCGCGTGTGCACGGTGAAACCGAGCAAACTCCGTTTGATCGTTATGCCGCTGGTGTCGCATGTGTGCGCACGGTCGATGCCGAAATATTGCGTCTGGCGTTCTTGTGGCGCACCAAACGCAAGGTAACCCGCCAGGCCACCATCAGCCTGCAGGGCAACACATACCATGTCGATGCAGCCTGGTGTGGACAGACCCTCGAGTTGCGCTATGACCCGTTTGATCTTTCCCGCATGGAGATCTATCGCGAGGCGGTTCACCTCGGCACAGCCATCCTCACCAAGCACAAGCGCGATCTACACCTGGCTGTCGAACGTCTGGTGCCAGAAACCTTACGGCGTGATCCTCCTGCCAAGGTCGACTTCCTCAAGACTTTGCGAGAAGAACACGAGCAAGCTCTGCGCCAACAGATTGGCGGTATTCGTTTCGCCAGCCTTGATGTGGTCTCTGATCCCAATCTCTCACCCGACACCGGAGTGCCTGCTCATGTTTAACTCAATCTACGGCTTTCAGGCCAACCCATTCTCGCGAACCTTAAATACCCCAGATATCCTGGTCACTCCTGACCTCAAAGAGTTGCAGGCGCGCTTGTCACTTGCCGTGCGCGAACGTGGCATCGCTCTCGTCACCGGCGATGTCGGTAGCGGCAAGTCCACCGCCGTGCGCGCCTTCATCGCTTCGCTCGATCAAAACCGCCATGTCGTCCTCTACCTGACCCTGCCTATTGCTTCCACCAGCGCCTTGTATCGCCAACTCCTCATGCTGCTCAACCAGCCCGTCCCCTTCGGCTCGACTGCACAGTGCACTGCCCTGCGAGCCGTCCTGGCCGATCTCATTCAAACCCAGCGCAAAACACCTGTCATCGTCATTGATGAAGCCCACCTGCTGCCTCACCTGCTCATCGATCCACTGCGCACTTTGCTTGCCGCCCAACTTGACAGCCAATCTCTTGCCGCTCTCATCCTTATTGGTCAACCCGAATTGCGCCGCATGCTCCAACTCTCCACACACGCTGCCTTCGCCCAGCGCGTTACCCATCGTTGTCATCTCGATTCGCTCCCGCTCGATGTCACCCTGGCCTACATCAAGCATCATCTCAAGGTTGCTGGCCGCAGTGACGCCGTCCCCTTGTTCTCCGACGATGCTCTCAAGCGCATCGCCGAGTGGTCGCAAGGCATCCCGCGCCGCATTAACCAGATCTGTATCGCTGCCATGGTTGCTGGCGCGGTTGCCAAGGCCAAAGTCATCGACGACACCCCTGTACGTCAAGCCATCATCGATCTCGAATGTGACTGAGTACGTTCTCTCTCTCCCATCAACCGACACGGGCACAACCAGAAGATGGTTGTGCCCGTTCTTTATCCCGGCGATGTGTCTCGCCATTTATTCCGGCTGTGCGCCTTCATTTAGCCCGGACGCTAACATCATATTGCCACCGTCCTGGAATTTGTCAAAATATATCTGCGTACCCACTAAGGCTTTGACCGTAAATAACTTGATCATTTTACGCCGCGGCATGCGGCTTGATTGTGTAATTCCATTTCGGTAACACACGATGTCGGAACAATCGGATTTGCGCTTTCTGCTCCACGGTAAGAGACTGACC
>CAIXPS010000044.1 GCA_903921365.1 uncultured bacterium
TTACGTTAGCGATCCCTTCCGTACTTGAGAACCTGCTCGTTTCGGCCGTGTTCATTTCTGATACGTTTCTGATCGGCCACTTGGGGGATCCTGCCTCACTGGCTGCCGTCGGCATCAGCGGCTCGTATTTGTTCATCGCTAACGGGTTATTCATGGCGCTGGCGATTGGCTCGATGGCGCTCGTGTCACGCGCCTATGGGGAGCGCAACATCGCGCATGCGCGCATGATCGCAGGACAGTCGGTGTCTCTGGCGGTCGTCTTTGCGTTACTGTGCATGATCGTACTGACGCCACTCACAGCGCCGTTCCTGTCACTGTTGATCAACGACCCCGAAGTTGTTCACCAGGGCACATTGTATGTGCAACTGATTCTGACGACTTCCATCATCGCTTTTCCACTTCAGGTGTTAACGGGCATCATGCGCGCTACGGGCGACACGCGCACGCCAATGTATATCACCCTGATCATGAACATCATCAACATCATCGTCGCTGCCATCCTCATATTTGGGTTTGGCCCCATCCCCAGCCTGAAAATAGCCGGGGCTGGCGCTGCTACCGCATTTGCGCGAGCGGCAGGCGGGCTGATGGCGTTGATTGTTATGCTGCGCGGTATGAGCAAGATGCAACTCAGCCTGCGGAACATGGTGGTGTGGCACTGGCCGGATGTCGGGCGTATTCTGCGCATCGCCGTCCCGAATATTATTGATAGCCTGATTCAGCGCGTAGGCTTTTTTGCGTTTATCGGCATCGTCGCCAGTCTTGGCACGGCTGTAGTTGCTGCCAACCAGATTGCCAACACAATTGAATCGCTGGCATTCCTGCCTGCATTTGGCATATCTGTCGCAACGACGGCGATCGTTGGGCAGGCGCTTGGCGCGAAAAACCTGGCGATCGCAGAACTCGCGACCACGCGCAGTGCGGTTCTGGCTGTTAGCGTGATGTTGTTCACAGCCACCTGCGCGGTCTTGTTCGGCGGGGCCATCGCTCAAGGCTTTGGCGCATCGGTCGAAATCCTTGGATTGGCGACAATGGCTGTGCAGTTATCCGCGTTGGAGCAACCGTTTATCGCGATTCAGAATATCTTTGGCGGGGCATTGCGGGGGGCAGGCGACACTCGTTCGCCAATGGTTGTGTCACTCGTCGGTGTGTTCTTTTTCCGGATTACGACCGTTTATCTGCTGGCTATCGTGCTGCATCTGGGGCTGGCGGGAGTGTGGATCGGGACAGCTATCGACTGGGCCGGGCGTTCTCTGATTATGTACATTCTGTTTCGACAGGGTCGCTGGAAACACATGAGGATCTAGCGCGCGCTAACGCGCGACTTCCCACGCCAGGTGCTGGATTTCGGGCATGATTAACTTATCCATTGCCACCTGAACGGCATTGGGCGACCCGGGCATGCACATCACCACGCGGCCGCGATAGGTTCCAGCTGTCGCGCGTGACAGCATCGCGGCCGGGCCGACTTCGCTGTAGCTCAACATACGAAATAGTTCGCCGAAACCAGGCATTGTCTTTTCCAACTTGCGCGCAAGTGCGTCATAGGTTGTGTCGCGCGGCGCGATGCCGGTGCCGCCGGTGAACAAGATCAACCGGGCGTCCGTGTCGTTTATGATAGTGTCCAGAAGCGCGCCTATTTGATCCGGCTCATCTTTCACGATGGTTCGGAACACGACAACGTGTCCGGCGTCAGTGACGCGGTTCTCGATGAGGTCGCCGCCGCCATCGTTCGCGCGCGAGCGTGTGTCGCTGACGGTGACGACGGCTACGCGCACCGGGCCGTTCTTCGCCGCAATGTCACGATGTTGTTGAGATGATCCACCCATTCGCGATCTCCTTGGAAATCAGGCGAGCTATCAAGCAAGTGCAGACAGCAACACGTACCAGTGATTCACGTGTGGTTCGCCGTTTATGACGTTATATCCAAACAACTCACGCTGTGATTCTGTCAATGACTCCAGGAGCGCGTGTATCTTTTTCACGCGCTCAGCATCGACATCACGCGTCAGCGATGTCAACGTCCGGTTCTGCGTATAGGGTTCCACGGCCTCAATCTGGAACCCGGCTTGTGCCAGCATCTGGCGCCACTCGCTGGGGCGATACTCGCGCACATGCGATTGATCGTGATACCAGTCAAGCTCATTGATGACATCGGCGCCAAAGTCGTCTTCGGGCGCGCTGCGGTCGTCGATGACCAGCCGCCCGCCTGGTTTCAAGACTCGTTTCATCTCACCCAATGAGCGGGCGATGTCGGAGAAGTGATGAGGAGCGCGGCGCGAGGTGACGAGGTCAAATGTAGCTGCATCGAAAGGCAAGTCGTGAGCATCCGCTATGCGGAACACCACATTGGACGCGCCCAACTCTGTTTTGAGTTTTTCTGCCTCAGCCAACATGGCAGGGGTCAGATCCGTCGCAATGACTGCGGCGACATATGGGGCGACCGCGAAAGCAGTGTGTCCAGTGCCTGTCGCGATGTCCAGCACCTGCCAGTCGGCGCGCGGATTCGCAAGCGCAACCAGGCGCGCGAGCACTTGCGGGTCCTTGTGCGCGGCACTTGTTGTGTAGAACGCGGCGCGCTGGCTAAAGATACTTTTCGCGAGTTCTTCGGGTGTGCTCATATTTATCGATAGGGGGAGTTGGTTTGATGACGCATTAACGGTATCGGATTCCCAGTCAAACGATACGCTCATAGCGGAACAGCCGTTTTGCGCGTTCGGACAGTGTGTCGTAAGTGGCGCCTGTGATCTTAATTGTGGCGTAGTCGATAGGGCGGAACCACGCGCGCGCGTAGATCAATGCCAGATGGGGTCGTATCTCGTTTGACCGGTTTGGCGTTCCACGATGCCACATGCGCATGTCGCGGATCACGACCGAACCGGCGGGCATGGTTACCAATTCGGAATTCATCTCGGGTGCGAGCGCCTTGAGGTCGAGGTTGCCGGGCATCAGATGGGTGCCGCCTGGCCATATCTCCACGGGCCCATGCTCAAGCCGAACATCGATTAATGGGATATTCACAACGATGTTGTAGGCGGGCAGAGAAAGCGTCGTGTCCGGGTACAGCAGGTGGGTATCCGAGTGAACCGATTGATAGTCCGAACCGGGGAGCGCGGTGTCGGAGGCGAAGTAATAGCAGTGGCAGTTGCTGCCAAGAATCGCCTCTAGCACCTGCATCGCGAGCGGGTGCTCGATGATATACGGATCGATGAAAGGTTCCTCAAACGGCAGGTGCATCTGATAGCGATTTGTTCCACGGTTCGAAGAGGCGCGGGCGCGGTGCTCTTCCAGCTTTTGCAGGAAGGCAGTGCGGATGATCTCGATGCGGTCGCGTGGGATAACGCTTTCAAAAAGCACAAACCCGTCCATCTGCACCTTCTGGACGGCCAGGCGCAAGGTATCGGGATTAAGCGTCAATGTACTGAGTTCTTTCAGGCTGAGTTTCATAGTCAAACTCCTTTATTAATCAAAAAAGCCCTTGTCCTCTTCAAGCAGGTACTTCTGAGCCTTGTCGGGGTTGATTGTGACGCCCAGACCGGGGGCATCCCAAACATCAATCAAGCCGTTTTTCACCGTTGGGATGGGCAGCCCTTCAATGATGTCGTACCACCACGAGGGATTGCCGATGGGGCATTCGAAGGCGATGTAATTCTGGGGCATGACCGCTGCTGAGTGAACCAGTGCCGCTAACCCAATCAGCCCGTCAAAAACACCGTGCGGCGCCATCAGGATGCCGTGCAGGTCGGCATATTCAGCGATCCACTTCAACTCGGCAATACCACCAACATCCGCAGGGTCGGGGCCGACGATATTCACGGCCTGATGCTCGATCAGTTCCTTGAAATTATGACGCAGGTAGACTTGTTCGCCCGTGTGGATTGGCGTGGTTGTGCTCATCGTGATATCACGATACACGTCTGCTAGCGTCGATGGCGAGTAGTCACCTGAGACCATGTCTTCCAACCACATTAAATTGAGAGGTTCGACGGCTTTCGCCAGACGCTTTGCATCAGGCACGGTCCAACCTGGGCCACAGTCCAGCGCAAGACCGATCTCATCGCCGAGGACTGCCTTCATCGCTTCGGCGCATGCGATCACGTGCTTCAGACCGCGTTCAGTGAGCAATCCTTTGTTGATATGAGCAGGCCCATTCATGATTTCGCCATAGGTGAAATTCGGCACATTGCGCGGGGTGGCGCTGTGCCAGCCAACGCTGGCCTTAACAATGGTGAATCCTTCGGGGCGCGCCTTCATCTTTGCGACATCGTCGGCATAGTCCTGCGGGGATGATCCGGCCATTGGGAAACGCACGCCGCCGTTATAGATGCGCACCTGGTCGCGCACCTTGCCACCCAGAAGCTTGTACACCGGGATTCCAGCGGCTTTCCCGGCGATGTCCCACAACGCCATCTCGATCGCGCTGACGGCGCTGCCCCACGGCTTAAACGCGCCCAGGCGGCGGATTTTGAGCATGACACGTTCGACGTTGGTTGGGTCCTCGCCAACAATATGCTGCTTATAGAACAGCACATGCGGCTTCAGATAACTCTTGGGGGTTTCGGCCTGCCCCAGCCCCACGATGCCCTCGTCCGTGATGACGCGAACGACAGGGCTTCCACCGATAATGGCGCACCTCAGGTCTGTAATCTTCATGGGTCAACCTTTTATTGGAGTGTTTTGCTAACGGTTTAGCGTCAGCGTTGCGTCGATTATAGGCGGTAACCGCGCAAGCGTGTAGAGGCAAAAAAGCTGGCGGGTTACTTCTAACCTGCCAGCTTTACTACTGCTGAAACGTTTGACCTTACACGACGACAGCCGTATCGGTGTGAGGCGCCACATCGGTCTGGGCGATGCTGACGCTATCGGGTTTGACGGGCTCTGTAACGCCGCACTCGCCCTTCACAAACTCCAGACCCGTGTTATCAGCTTTGGCGTTCACGATGACGCACTCGCCTGCCTTGAACTTGCCCTGCAACAGTTGAACGCTCAACGGACCTTCCACGTACTTCTGCAGCGCGCGGCGCAATGGTCGGGCGCCGAAGGATGGATCATATCCCTGGCGAGCGAGCCACTTACGCGCAGATTCACCCATCTCAAGCGATAAGCCTTGCTCGGTCAGACGCTCGCGGATCTCGCGCAGTTGCAGATCGACGATGCGCTCGACATCCTCAACGGATAACGGCGCGAAGATGATGATCTCGTCAACGCGATTCAAGAATTCCGGACGGAAGGTGCGCTTCAACGCATCCTCAATTTTCTTGTGATCGGCTGCGGCAGCCAGATCAACGCCGTCGCCGCCTTGTTTGATCAAACCCAGTGTGCCACCCTTGCGCACAAACTCGGTGCCGAGGTTGCTGGTCATGATCAGCACGGTGTTATTGAAGTGCACGACGCGCCCTTGACCGTCCGTCAGGCGTCCATCGTCCAGAATCTGCAACAATGCGTTCCACACGTCAGGATGGGCCTTCTCGATTTCATCGAACAGCACCACCTGGTATGGGCGGCGGCGCACAGCTTCGGTCAACTGTCCACCCTCGTCATATCCCACGTAGCCGGGCGGGGCGCCGAACAAGCGGCTAACAGTGTGACCTTCCCGATACTCGCTCATGTCGATGCGCACCATCGCGTTTTCATCATCGAACATGAACCACGCCAACGCCTTGGCCAGTTCAGTTTTGCCCACACCGGACGAGCCGAGGAAGATAAATGATCCAATCGGGCGATTAGGCGCCTTCAAGCCGCTGCGAGCGCGCCGAATGGCGTCGCTTACGGCGTTGATGGCCTCGTCCTGACCGATGATGCGGTCATGCAGACGCTGCTCCATGTTCAGCAGCTTCTCACTCTCGGCTTCCATCATCTGAGTCATTGGGATGCCGGTCCACTGAGCGATGACGCCGGCAATATCCTCTTCATCCACAACCTCGTCCAGGTTCTTCTCGTGTTGCCACTTTTCACGACCAGTGTCGAACTCGCCTTGCAGACGCAATCGATGTGTCTTGCATTCCGCGGCCTTCTGATAATCGGCGTTTGCAGCAGCACTTTCTTCTTCTGCGCGCATTTTGTCCAATTCCAGCTTCTTCGCCTTCAGATCGGGCGGCAGTGTGTACAACGCCACACGCAGTTTGGCGGCCGACTCGTCGATCAAATCAATAGCCTTATCCGGCAAACGCCGGTCAGTCACATAGCGCGCGGATAACTTGGCGGCTGCGACAATTGCCGCATCTGAAATGTGTACTTTATGATGCGCTTCATATTTGTCACGGAGACCGCGCAGCATCTCGATGGTCTCGTCTACAGATGGCTCGTCCACGAAGACCGGGGCGAAGCGGCGCTCCAGGGCGCTATCCTTTTCAATGTACTTGCGGTACTCATCGAGTGTGGTTGCGCCAACGCATTGCAACTCACCGCGCGCAAGGGCGGGCTTGAGCATGTTGCTGGCATCCATAGCGCCAGCGCCAGCGCCGGCGCCCACAACGTTGTGCAACTCGTCGATGAACAGAATTATCTCGCCTTCACTGCGCATGACTTCATCCATGCACCCCTTCAGGCGCTCCTCGAAGTCACCCCGGAAACGGGATCCAGCCAGCATGCCAGCCAGGTCCAGCGAAAGCACTTTCTTACCCAGCAGAATTTCCGGCACGTCGCCGGAGACAATTTTTTGTGCCAGTCCCTCGACGATCGCCGTCTTGCCAACACCGGCTTCGCCGATGAGAACGGGGTTGTTCTTGGTGCGGCGTGACAGCACCTGGATGACGCGCAGTATCTCCTCATCGCGCCCGACCACCGGGTCGAGCTTGCCGTCTTTGGCCGCGTGAGTGAGGTCGCGCGAGTACTTTTCGAGGGTGCGGTATTTGGTTTCTGCCTGCGGGTCGGTCACGCGTTGACCACCACGGATCTCTTTGATCGCGTCGTTGATGCGGTCCTTCGTAACGTTTAGTTCCGTCAGTAAGCGAGCTGATGGTGTGTTGCGTTCAGACGCTATGGCAAGGAAGATGTGCTCGGTGCTGATGTACTCGTCTTTAAGCCGAATCGCTTCCTCATTAGCAAGATCGAGCACGCGCTTGACGCGCGGGGTAATGAATACCTGGTTCGTGGCGCCACCGCCACCGTAGATGTTTACCCGCGGAGAAGCCTTCAGAATGTCATCTATTCGGGTTGACATCAACTCGACGTTGACGCCCAGCTTTTCAAGTATTGCCGGGATAACGCCTTCCGGCTGTTCAAGCAACGCCAATAGGAGGTGCTCGGTGTCCACCTGGTTATGGCTATAGCGCTGCAGTATTTCATAGGCGCGCGCTGCTGCATCCTGGGCGCGCTCGGTGAATTTGTCAAATCTCATCATGTGTTTGTGTCTCCAACCTACACTGTGATTATCGTTGACCAGGTTATCGAGCGATATGAGCGATATTAGACAATCAATAGAATTCCGGCTTTCGATACACCGATTGATAATCGTCTTGGCGCACATCTAATTGTAGAGCAAGCGAGATCGGGACACAAGAGGGGTAGGGGTATTTGCTAATGGTGGAGGTTGCAAGCCAAACACCAATAATGCCGATACGGACGAGATTAAAGAAAGTGAAAGGGAATGAGAAACTGGGTATTGACAAAATGAAAAAGGTGGTTAGAATCAACCAGCTTGACCGGACGTAAAGACGCGGCAAAGCGAAAGCGGTGTGAGAGCACCGGATTACCTCTGGAAGAACATCGGGTCAGGAACGCAGCCAA
>CAIXPS010000045.1 GCA_903921365.1 uncultured bacterium
CAGCGCCATCGCTGCCGGTCAGCTTCAAGTCGATCACCGATTTGGTAGGCGAATGCATCGCGGCGTTGATCACCGAGTACAACATCACGTTGCTGATCGGCAACTCCAATGCCCTTCCGTACATCGCCACTGTCGTCAGGTAGGGCAGCTTTCAGGATAACCCGGTGCAGAAACGCATCTCAATCCTGATCTACCCGCAAGACCCGGACGATATGCGCAACGAACCGCGCCAGGCTGACTCAACTGGCAAGAAGGATGAAGTGCTGGAACTTGTGAACGCAGAACTCGGTGGGGGCGGGATGGAATGGATTCGTTTCACCATTGACATCAAGTGCTACTTCTCGTTGAGTGCTGAATCCAGAGATACCGCCCGACATATCGCCACATGGGTTTTTGGCCGGGCCAAACAAGCTATTCGTGAGAATCGTGGCTTGAATCTTGTGGATGACTTCGGTGAACGCGCCCTCCAGATGGAAGTGACCAAGAAGAATCTCATCGAAGGTGGCGGCCCCGGCGCGTTCAACTGGAACGGCCAGATATGGGTGTCGGTGGCAATCGAATCGCCTTCGACGATCTAAAAGAGATGGCACGTACGCTTTGTCAGCAATGCGACTTGTTTTCCCAGACGACAGTTTCTGCGAATCATGCTCATTAACCCACTGCACAATTCAAGTTCCCGACCTCAGGGTGTTTGTGGTCGCAGGTCTGGACTCGCGTTCTTACCTGCCGCTTCTTTCAAGGTGAGGATTCATTGTCCCCGCAGCTTCACACCCCATCGTCACCTTATGTTCTGTACTTTCCGCCAGATTTGGTCATAATCACAGCGACTGATATCTAGATATACCGCTTTGCATGGGGAAATCCACCACATATAGTAGGGAGAACAGTTACCGCGCACCACTTCCGACAGTTCGATCTCCGCCGGATCTCCTGGTTAAACACCCAACTAATGAAGTCTGACCGCGGACTTGCCGGAACCGCCACATATGGCGGTTTTCTGGACTAATAGGCTATATCTTGTGGTACGATCCATTTCCCCAACTTCGATTTAGCGAAAAGTACAGTATGTTTCATATTTCGATATTGAGATTCCATGCGAAGATAGTGTCTGGTATAAGTATGGTACCAATCAATTGTGATCATGGCGAGATGGCGATACGAAAACCATAAACGTAAATTCGAGCGGTCTTCACATCAAGAGATCTAGAGGCAGAGCGAATTTGATATGGACAGCCAAAACATCCACCACGCAACACACGTGCTACAGGATTTTTCTGGTCTTCGCGACCGTCAACTGGACTGTATGGGTATGACGCGTACATACTACTAGTCCACTGCCACACATTAGAAACCATATCCGCAACACCATATGGGCTATCTGCGGCTGGACTATATTTACCTATCTCTGTCGTACCATCTTCAAAATTGAAATAAATATTACTACATGCATCTAGCGGGCAGTTACCCCACGGAAATATTCGTCCGTCGGTACCCCTAGCTGCTTTCTCCCATTCCGCCTCCGTTGGTAATCTAACCTTCCGTCCAGTGACTGTACTCGCCCACTCACAAAATGCCACTGCGTCATCCCAACTCACCAAGACAACGGGATGAAGGTTCTTGTTTTTAATATCGCTTCCGGGTCCACTGGGGTGCAACCAATCTGCGCCTTTAGTGTCGATTATTAGCTTTGCACCTAAAGTCATCCCTGAACCATTCATCTCCGCGGAGGTTTTATATCCCGTCGCTTTAGTGAAAATGGCAAACTGTTCATTTGTAATATGGTATTTTCCGATCAAATACTCGTCGAGTGTTACCTTATGCTGCGGTTTTTCATCATCACGTGCTTTTGTGTCGCTATCTGTGCTTCCCATCAAGAAATCCCCAGAAGGAATGCGAACAAGTTTGATGAAGACACCAGGTGAAATCGTTAAAAGTAAATTATCAGCCTGGGCGATTTGTGGTGCTATTGGTGTGGAGGTAGATGTATTAGTGGGTGTATAAGTCGGTGAAGGAGTGAATGCTGCCTCGTTGGCGTTGGCAACGATCGTATAGGTTGGTTCTAGCGTAACCGTTTGTTTCAGCAACGGTGTAACCGTCGATGTAACTACTGTGATCGTTGGCACCTGTGCTGGCAGTACCGAATGTGCGGCGGATTGTGAAGCTAGCCCAGATATGATGACGACAGCGAGAATCATAATAGTGACAATCAGCGCTACCCCAACAATAGTCTGCGTTTCGCGCGGTAACGTTGGTTTCTGTGGTGGGTGCAACAGTTTTGTCTGTTGGTCTGTGGGTACAGAAGTTGTGTTGTTTGGAATCGGCTTCTTTTCGGGTTGTACCGATGCAGATGCTCTGAACGGATGACTACTACTTTGTGCTACGCCATTGAACGCCGTACGCATTTCGGTCGTGCTCTGATAACGATTTGCGCTGTCTAAGTGGGTACGCAGATATATTTTGACAAATTCCAAGACGGTGGCAACATGATGTGCATGACAAAGTTGCGTATCGTATTGTCATCTCGCGCACGAATGACACTTGAGCGCATCGCCAGTAACGATGCTGATGGGAGAGCCGTAAGACGTGCACAAGCGTTACTGTGGTTAGCTCAAGGAGAGTCTGTTCAACAGGTCGCAGAGCGGTTAAAGGTAAGTCGCCAAATGCTATACGAATTGGTAGAACGGTATGAGACGAGGTCATACCTGCCGGTGCTGGAACGGGTGCAGGATGGCGTGCATAGCGGACGACCTACCACCAAGCGAGACATAGTCTCAGACGAGATAGTGATTTTGCTGGCGGCACATCCGTCTGCCTACGGCTATCGCGCGCAAGTCTGGACGACGGCTATGTTGAAAACTCAAGTGGAGCGCAATCGCCAGATCGAGACCAGCGAGGATACCGTACAGCGAGCGTTGTACGACCTGCGCTATCGCTGCAAAAGGCCGCGATACGTGTTGGCGCGACGTGATCCGCACTGGCGACAAGCAAAAGGGGGCTAAAAACGGGCTTGATAAGCCGTGAGCGAACCGTGATTCTCTTCATGGACTCGATTACCATTCGAGAGATTC
>CAIXPS010000046.1 GCA_903921365.1 uncultured bacterium
CGCGCCGTGTCACCCCACGTAAACAACCCGTGGTTCATCAGCACCATGCCGGTGGTTCTTGCGGTGTGTTGCGCGGGGAACTGGCGCGCTACTTCGCGCGCAAGGATGAACCCGGGCATGACGTAAGGAACGATCACAACCGAATCGCCGAAGCACGCGCGAACGTGGTCGAGACCCTGCGGCGTATTGGTTAAACTGACCAACGCATCCGCGTGCGAATGATCTACCCACTTAAACGGCAACAACGCGTGCAAGATCGCTTCGACTGACGGCGCAGGCGCGGCGGGATCGAGCGTGGCAACGCGCAACTCGTTCGCCATCTCGATATCGGTCAGCGCATTCAGTTGCGCAAGCCGGAGCAGATGGCTCAATCGCACCGGCGCGAAGCCTGCCGCCTCGATCGTCGCCAGGTCCCAACCACTGCCCTTGATGTACAGCACTTCCTCGTCCTCGCCGAAGATGTTGCGGCGCGCGCCCTTCACCGAAGTATTCCCGCCGCCGTGCAACACGAGCATGGAATCGCGCCCCAGCAGCCGCGAAGTGTACACGCGGCGCGCCAGATCATCGCTCAGTTTGTCGTAGTCCGTTACACTCAAAAGGGATATCACACGGTCCTCCTACAGCGAGTCAAAGTCAGACAATACCGCCATGATAACCGGAACGGATAGGGAGGAGAGGAGGAGAAAAGGAGAGGTGGGAGGGCGCGGCATGGGCCCGTGCCCTGCTTTTGTGCAGGCCACTTGCGGGTTGGAGTCGCCTATGCCGACCTCGTAGTCACTGCCGGACTCAGCCCCTTGCTTGCGAGAATCGTCGACAACGCTGGGCCGTCGAAGTTACCGCTTGGGGACTCTGCCTATTCAATAGCTGGATGAATACCAATTCGAATCCACAATCGTCGCGCTCCGACCAGCCAATTGTCATTAAGGTTTAGTGAAGCTACTGTGGCGCGTCCCGTTGCGGTAAGTCCAATCACGAATGATCCATCAGCGCTCCAGGCAAAGTGTTTATGCCATTCCTGTAAACGCGGATGAAATAATGGCACGGTCTCCTTTGTCTCTGGATCAATGGCGCTGAGACGCCCGCCTTTGAATTCATTGCATCGGTAACATGCCAGAGCGAGGTTGTCAACCTCGGTTACGCCATCAGCACTCAAAGGAATGATGTGATCTATGACCATCCCAACACCAACGGAGTGAGGACTGCGACAATAGGCGCAACGATGCCCATCGCGCTCAGCAATGAATCGTCGCCAATGTCCTGGAATTGCTTTACGAGATGCCATTGCTGGCATGGGGGATCAGCGAGGACAAATCATGGCCGTGCCACTTCAGCAAGGCCATAACAAATGACTTCCTATACACAAGCTGATCCATTTCCGCGCGCATTTGTTCCAATTCCGCGCGCTCGCTTGGAGAGAGCGCGCGTTCAGTATTCTTGCGGAGAAGCGCTTCATGTCGTTTAAATTTGCGAGGATCGGTCGACACATGTGCTACAGCCCACAAGTCATCATCATTAAGTTTAAGGAGACCGCTCAGTTCGCTGTGATATTGTTTCGGGACATCGTCCAGCGTCGGCGGTAGATTCCCTCGAATGGTCTGTAGCAGAATTGCATCAAAAGGTTGGTTGGTTGTAGAGGCGATACGCTCTAATCGCTCAACCAGCGCATCTGGCAATTCGACATTCAAAGTTTGGAACCCCATAAACTTATTATACTGGGTCACATATTCATCAATACTGTCATACTGTCACGTGACATCAGCCGCAGACGCCTGGTCGCGGAACTGCAGCTCATGCAGGCGGTAGAACAATCCTTTGCGCTCGATCAGTTCTGCCGAAGTCCCGCTTTCAACGATCTTCCCATCGTCGAGCGTGTAGATCACGTCTGCGCCATCGATGGTCGAAAGCCGGTGCGCAATTACCATCACGGTGCGCCCCCGCATTAATACACCAAGCGCCTGTTGCACCAGTTCCTCCGACTCCGAATCGAGCGCCGAGGTGGCCTCATCCAGCAGCAGCACGGGGGCGTCCTTTAACAACGCGCGCGCGATGGCAATACGCTGGCGTTGACCACCCGATAGGCGCGCCCCGCGTTCGCCCACAAGGGTGTCGTATCCGTCGGGGAATTCAGTGATGAAGCCGTGTGCGTTGGCTGCTTTCGCCGCCGCAATCGCCTCGTCTTTCGTTGCGCCCGGCTTGCCATATAGAATATTGTCGAGGATGGCGCCGCTGTAGAGATAGGCATCCTGCGGGATGTAGGCGAAAAGGTCGCGCAGGTCGGTCAATCGATAGGCGTTGATGTCCTGGCCGCTGATGATCGCATTGCCTTTGCGAACCGGATAACAACCCAGTAGCAACTTGAACAGGGTGCTCTTGCCGCCGCCGCTCGGCCCTACGAATGCGGCGACCTGTCCCTCGCTCACCTGGAACGTCATCCTGTTCAACACGGGTTGATCGCCGTTGTAACCAAAGGTCACATCGCGGAATTCGACCAGCGGGGACGACTCGGTTGCTGCCGGTAACGCCTTAGCTTCGCTCTTCCCGTAGCGATCGGGCTCCAGTTCGGCATCGAGCACTGCGCCGATGCGGTCGGCCGCAGCCAGTGAGGCCTGGATGCGCGAGATCGTCCCGCTGATCGTGTTGACAAAGTACTGGAGGCCGTTGTTCAGTTGGATCAATGCAACCAGCGTGCCAAATGTCGTCGTTCCCTGCAACACCATGAACGAGCCGACGCCCATTGGCGCCAGCATGAGCAAAATGCCGCCCAACCCGTTCGCGCCGGTGAGTAACGCGTCGAGCCGCACCTTGTGCAGGCTGCTCTTCAGCAGGTCGCGGTTGGCAACGCCGAATCGCCCCAGGATCCAATCGCCCAGACTGTAGGTGCGCACGACCTGATACCCGGCGAGCAGGTCAGCCATGCGTTCGCTCATTCCGCCGACGCGCGCTTGTATCGCCTCACTCGCTGTGCGCAGCGCATTGACGAACAATGCGTTGATGATTAATGGCGCCAGACCACACACAAAGACTATCAGCGCCAGTTGCCAGTTCAAGACAAGCATGAAGGCGGCCGCCGATATGCCCTGAAGTGTGGCGTTGAACAAATTGAGCATGTCCTGCTGGAAAGCCTGCTCAGCGGTTGTCACATCATTCGTTAAGACCGAAACCAGGTCGCCGCTGTGGCGCAACTCGTGATAACCCAGCGGAAGACGCTGCAGGCGGCTGAAGATCGTCTGGCGCAGGTTGGCAACCGCGCGGATTGTGATCGTGCGCCACATGTAGGATAGCAGCAGGTTGAGCGGGATCCACACGGCCAGGAACACGGCCCAGGTTTCGACAGAATAGACCAGTTGCCCCATCCCGCCGCCGGTGATGGCGTCGACGAACAACTTCATCACGTAACCCATAAACGTGCGCTCGGCGGCAAGCGTCACCGCTAACCCGATCAGGCTGGCGAAATACGCCCATTGGAAGGGCTTGAGAAATCCAATCAGACGCCACAGTGTTTGCCGGCGTGGTGTTGTCGCTGTAGTAATGGTCATCACTGCGCCTCCACGGACTGAACTGCGTCTGCAAACTGCCGCAGATACAACTCCCTGTAACGGCCCTCGCGTTTCATTAATCCTTCGTGTGTTCCCTCTTCAACGATCTGTCCCTCCTCGACCACGAGCACGTGGTCGGCGCGCCGGATGGTGGAGAGCCGGTGCGCGACCACGATGGTCGTGCGCCCGGTCATGAACCGTTCCAGTGCATCTTGCACCAGCGATTCAGACTCGGTGTCGAGCGCCGATGTCGGCTCGTCGAGCAGCAGGATGGGCGCATCCTTCAGGATCGCGCGCGCCAGTGAAATACGCTGGCGTTGTCCGCCCGACAGGCGGGCGCCACGTTCCCCGACCAGCGTTTTGTAGCCGTCGGACATCGCCATGATGTCCTCGTGAATGTTGGCCATGCGCGCGGCGCGTTCGATCTCCGCCTGATTTGCGCCGGGTTTCCCACAGGCGATGTTCTCCGCAATGCTTACCGGGAAGAGAAAGGTATCCTGCGCCACAAATGCCATCTGTTGGCGCGCCGCAGAAAGCGACCATGCGTTGAGATCGCGCCCGAACAATTGGATACGTCCAGCGTCGATCGGGTAGAAACCGAGCAACACTTTTAACAACGTGGACTTGCCGCTGCCGCTTCCACCCACGATGGCGGCCATGTGACCCTGCGGGATACGCGTGGTAACGTCACGTAGCGTCGGTCTGCCCAACGCGGCTGCGTCATAGTTGAAGTCGACGTGCTCAAACTCAACCGCGGCGCCTTTAGTGTCTGATGCAGTGATGGCAAAGCGGCTGCCACTGCTGCGCTCGGAGGGTGTGTCTAGAATCTCATACAACCGCTGGATGGCGCCCATGCCCTCACTAACCCCGGCAAACGCCGGCGGCAGGTTCGACAGCGGGTTAGCGACGAAGTTCATCAGATTGACAAACGACATCAGGCTGCCAAAAGTCATCATCCCATTGATGGCGAGATAACCGCCGAACCCGAAAGTGATCAGGAAGGGGAAAACGCCGAATAGCGCGCCGCCGCCGTCCGTTGCCGCTCGCAGACGCGCCAGTAAAAGTCCCTTCTGCACCGTAACCTGATTCGCGGCACGGAAGCGCTCGTCCATAATCCCCATCAGGTTGAAGGCCTTGGTGACCATCAGGCCAGCCAGGCCATCCTGCGCGACGCCGATCGTGTTGCCAACCGCAGTCTGCATCTCCTGAGAGCGTTTGGCGATTGGCTGACTCAGCTTGCCCATCACGATGAACATCACAGGGAGCAGGATGGTTGAGACAAGCGCGAGCTGCCAGCTCAACACAAACAGTGTGACCAGTGCAGCCAATCCCATCAGCGACTGGTAGACGACGTCAATCAAGGAAGCCGCAGTGAGCGTTTTGAGTTTGGCGAGGTCGGCATTGACGACCGCGAGCAGATCGCCAGTATGGCGCTGTTCAAGGAAGCGCATCGGCAGTATCGTCGCCTGGGCAGCGAACCGCTCGCGCAGGGTCGCGACAGTGGTTTCACTGAAGCGACCAGTAGTGTATGTGCGCGCGAAGCTGATCGCGACGCCAATGACGAACAACGCAA
>CAIXPS010000047.1 GCA_903921365.1 uncultured bacterium
CGTCGGTTTCTAACCGATGTCGCAACTGAGTTTTGAAAGAAGTATGTCGCTGCCAAATAACGTGAAAGAGCTAAAACAAGCTATTTGACGCTATTGGCGGTGCGACATTCATTTGTTAAAACTCAGTAATGAAGCTGGGACGCCCATGGGCGTCCCAGCCTGGTTTATGCATATAGCCAGAGCCCGTCTTCCTGAGAACCCGCCAGGAGGACGCCGTCGTCGCCAACTCCAATGCTGATAATCCCCTGCGGAACATGACCCTCAGCGCGTGTCCAGTTGGCGCCTTGATCGCTCGAAACAGCCACTACGGCCGGAGTCGCGATTGCAATCAACTGCCCGGTGCTGTTCGCAGCCATAGCGTTAATCTGACCCGACTTGAAAGAGCTGCGCTTGCCCCAGACATTGCCCACATTCTCGGAGTAAAACACCCCCTGGGTTTCACTTCCAACAATGAGAAGCCCACCGGCAAATATCATGCTCGCTACGGGTAACGCCTCAGTCGGGAATAGTAGTTCGCGCCATGCGCGACCAGCGTTAGTGCTGCGGAAAATCCCGCGCACTGTGGATACGACGACGGTTTCGTCTTGTGAGAAAGCCGGCGATATCGCCAGTGCGATAGTCTCCAGGTCAAGCAATCCGAAATTCCATGCCTGCCAGGTCGCGCCGAAATCGGTTGAGCACAGAACGCCATCCTGCATCGTCGCAGCAAACGCAATCCGGTCCATCTGGAACGCCGGTGAGACGACCAGATGCGAAATCTGGGCTAACTGGGGCATAGTCGTTCCCTGCCAACTCTGCCCTTCATCAACCGTCATCGCGATTCCGTCCGCGGCGCCGCACAAGGCGACTGGATGGATTGGGAAGTTGGAGGACGCCACAACCGCGGTGATCTGTGCGGGACGCAACGTCTCTGCAACGATCGAACACGACTCGTTGACATACTTCCACACGCCTTCACTTGTTCCAAGTATCCAGCCAACCTGGCCGGCGCGCGCAATAGAGAAAATCGAATTCGGGCTATCAATATGCTGCCATCGTTGTTTTGCCATGGGCATTATTATCGCTAAAAGGCTCATCGCGACAAATCCGGTAATCCGGTCCGGGTGCGACATTTTTTCATGCAGACAGGTAAACTACGCCATTTGACTGTTAGCGCACCAGTCCGTAGACTATTCAAGAACATATGGAGCAAACACAATGACACTTCACCCACTTAACATCTGCCGCGCATGGGCTGCGGCAGCCGTCTTCTTGTCGCTTGTCCTGAGCGGTTGTGGCGCAACAAGCATTCCAACAATCACCCCTCTTCCGGCCACGCCGACGCCGACACCTGAACCGACGCCGCGCCCGGAAGTGCTCAAAGCAGGCAAGGATGCCTTTGTCCGTATCGGGTGCGTTGCCTGTCATGAGATCAAGGGCGTCTCAGATAATGTGCTGACTGCCCCACCTCTTACAGAAGCCTATAAACTTGTGACCAGTATCCTTAAGTCGCCCGAATATAAAAAGAGCGCCGGCAAGGCCAGGACACCACGGGATTTCCTGATCGAGTCCATCATGGAGCCGGACGCATTCACCTACCCTGATTGCCCACAGGGGCCGTGTATTAAAGGAACGATGCCATCAAATTATAAAGACATCATCAGGCCTGAAGAACTAAACACTATGGTGGAATATCTGCTTTCATTGGGCCGTTAGCGCAATGAGAACTGTATACTTTACCGAATGCCTATAGCAACCAGAGAGAAGTATGTTATGAAAAAGTTGTCTGTATTTATCTGTGTCATCGGCATCCTGTTGAGTGGGTGTGAACCCCTCCAATCCCTGCTGGGGCCCACGCCGACTGCGACCCCACACGGCGTCGGTATTGATCCGCCGAAACAGATGCCGGATTTCTCACTCACCAGCAGCACGGGCAAAACCTTAAAGCTAAGCGACCTGCAGGGACAGTACGTAATGATGTTCTTCGGCTATACCCATTGCCCGGATATCTGTCCGATGAGCCTGGCCGACTTCAAGAGCGTCAAGAAGGCGCTGGGGAATGACGCCGCAAAAGTAAGATTCGTCTTCATCAGTGTTGACGGCTCACGCGACACACCAGAAGTGTTGAACAATTACGTCAATGCGTTCGATACAGACTTCATCGGACTGACGGGCAATGAGACTGACGTGGCGAAGATTGGCATCAACTATGGCGTGCATTTCGAGAAACAGAAAGCAACGGGCACAGAAGCTGCCTATCTCGTAGCGCATACGACCTACAGCTATTTACTGGACGCAAAAGGGCGCTGGAGCATGGTTTTCCCGTTTAAAACACCGTCAGAGAGTGTGGCAACCGATATCCGCAAAGTAATGTCCGAGGCAAACTAGCGCCAGAAGCGCCAACCATGGACACAAAGAGGACACAGAAGAAAGCTGCCTACGGGAGTCGAACCCGAAACCTATCACTTACGAAGCGATTGCTCTGCCGATTGAGCTAAGGCAGCGACTGACCTAAATATACCTGATACTGGCGTTTGAGTCAAATATCAATTTATGTTTTTGGGCTTGCCAAGCTCAAGTGCGCGTTTGAAAGCAGCCCAGACGCCGTCCGCCAGAGTCGTTCGCATGCCTCCCCGCTCAAGCTCGTAGAGAGCGGCGGCCGTGGTGCCGCCCGGTGACGTGACCTGGTTGCGCAATTCAGTCGGGTATTTCCCGGTTTGGATCGCAAAATCGATGCTGCCTTTGATCGTTTGTTCGACCAGTTGCTGCGCAACCGGGCGCGAGAAGCCGAGATGCACACCGGCATCGATTAATGCCTCCATGAAAAGGAATACATAGGCCGGGCCGCTTCCACTGATTGCGGTAGCCATGTCGATGTAGTGTTCGTCGTCGAAATACGCTTCCTTACCCATCGAGGCAAGAATTGCTTTTGCCTGCGACCGCTGTTCGGCGGTGACCGTTGCAGTGCATGTCCACACCGACATGCCTTCACCGATCTGTGCCGGCGTGTTTGGCATCACCCGCACTATTGGTTGTGCGTCGCCAAATATCTGCGCAATCGCATTGATCGAAACACCGGCGGCTATCGAGATGACGAGCGTGGATGGATTCAGGGATGTGTGCATATCCGCAATGGCAGAAGCCATCACCTGAGGCTTTACCGAGAGCACACAGATAGTGCTTTGCATTGCTGCTTCCGGATTACTGGCGGTGACATTTACGCCATACCGCGCAGCGAGGTGCGCGCGGCGTTCAGCAATGGGTTCTGCGATGGTGATGTGACTCGGATCAACACCGGCACCCTTGAGCAGGCTATTGATGATCGCCTCGCACATGACGCCGCCGCCAATAAAACCTATTGCAGTATCTTTTAACATAACTTCATATTCCTTGCTGGGGATGCCAATCGGCATGGTTTGCGCCTATGCGAGGCTGCACTCTCATCGCAATTTGCGCAAAAGCCTCGGCACGCGCAGTTGGTCTATAATAAACCAATATGTTGAGGACGTTATAAATGCCAAGTATCATCGACCAATTCCTGGGCTTGTTCTCCCTGGACTTGGGCATTGACCTGGGCACGGCCAATACACTCGTTGCAGTGCGCGGAAAAGGCATAGTGATCAATGAGCCGTCGTGGGTTGCCATCAACCGCAAGACCAAGCAGGTGCTCGCAGTCGGCGCAGAGGCCAAAGAGATGGTTGGCCGCACCCCGGCAAAGATCATCGCCATTCGCCCGTTGCGCGACGGGGTTATTTCGGACTTCGAGATCACTGAGTCGATGCTGGATTACTTCATCCGCAAAGCGCACAGCCGAAGTTTGTTTAATATCCCGCGCCCCCGCGTCGTGATCGGTATTCCGGCAGGGGTGACTGAGGTTGAAAAACGCGCCGTTTATGACGCGGCGATGTCAGCCGGCGCGCGTGAAGTGTACCTGATCGAGGAACCGATGGCCGCTGGGATTGGGGCTGGCCTGCCAGTCACAGAAGCCCATGGCAGCCTCATCGTTGATATCGGTGGTGGAACGACCGAAGTCGCTGTGTTCGCGCTTGGCGGTATCGTGGTGAGCCGTTCACTGCGCGTCGCCGGCGACGAGATGGATGAGGACATCATCAACTATGCGCGCCAGAAGTACAACCTCCTGATCGGCGTGCGCATGGCCGAAAAGATAAAAATCTCCATTGGCTCTGCATTCCCACTGCCCGAAGAAAAGACGATGACGTTGCGCGGGCGCAACCTCGTCACTGGCTTGCCGGAAGCTGTCGAGATTTCGTCAATTGAAGTGCGCGAGGCTCTTTCAAATTCGGTCAGCACGATTGTCGAATCCATACGCGCTACGCTCGACGAGACGCCTCCGGAGCTGGTCGCCGACCTGATGGAGACAGGCATCGCCATGGCAGGCGGCGGGTCATTGCTGCATGGGTTGGTCGAGCGCGTTGCTGATGAGACAAATATCCACACCTGGCTCGCTGAAGACGCTCTCACGTGTGTCGCCCGTGGCGCCGAAAGCGTGCTGGAAAATCTTGACGCATTGCGCGACGTTCTGGTCGGGCTTGAGCGTGGCAGCACCTCACGCACTACGACAATGCTTCCAGGCAGACGCGCCGCATAGTGGATGAACCGTTCACAATCCAGATCTCTAGTTGTTCCTGTCTTAATCGTGATTGCGGCGATTTTGCTCATCATCAACCTTGGCGCCCAGACAACGCAGATCGCTGAAGGCCCCTTCTCGTTCATCCTGGCCCCATTGCAGCAGATTTTCAACTCTGTGGGACGCGCATTCAACACCGCTTTCAGTAGCTCTGCAGACGTGCAGCAGCTTCAGCAACGCGCGCAGACGCTGCAAACCACGGTTGACAACCTCAGCAACGAAAACGCGCGCCTGCGCGAGTTCCAGGCCGAAGTGAAACAGTATCGCGATCTGTTGAAATTTGCCAACGACAACCCATCGTATTCCGTGATCGGCGCGGATGTCGTTGGTATCGGCAATCCAGGCTGCAACCCTGCTAATTCAAGCCAGATGAGTAGCGGCGTCTGCGCAAATGTGATCGGCGGCGAACCCAGCCCCTATGCGCGCTACCTGAGCATCAATGTCGGCAGACGCGATGGCATCGCGGTCGGCATGCCTGTCGTTGCCGGCGGTTTTGCCCTGATAGGCCGCATTGGTCAGGTGAATGAAACCTCCTCCCAGGTGGCTTTGCTGGTCGATCCCAACTCATACGTCAACGTATTGCTTGTTGGTTCCCGTTCCACCGGTGTTGTCGCGGGTCAGTCAGACGGCAGCCTGCATCTGATCAATGTGCCTCAGACAGACGAAGTGACGCCAGGAGACCTGATTGTCACCAGCGGCCTCGGAGGCAAGCTCCCACGCTTGCTCACGATAGGTCAGGTGGATAAGATCATCAGCACCGACGCGCAGTTATTCCGCGAGGCGCTGGTGCGTCCGGCTGTCGATTACAATCGAGTAGACGTCGTGCTTGTCATTACCTCGACAACCCCGGCGCCTTAGGAAGAATAAACGTGGCTCTTGTGAAATACTTCTTGCGTCCCTGGTTGTTAGTGCGATGAAATGGTACTTTCTCTCAGGTGTATTCCTGCTCGCCACAGCGTTGATTGAGGCGAGTCTGCTGCCGGCGGCGATTGGCACAGCACTACGACCTGGTCTTGTGCTGGTATTCTCTGCTGTGTGGGCTTCCTTACGCGGCAGCGATGGCTTTGCATGGGCATTAGGAGGGGGGTTGATGCTCGATTTAATGTCCAGCATGCCCCTGGGATTGACCAGCTTGTGTCTCCTGATTGGCAACACTGTCGCGACAATCCTGGATCGCGCCCCGATCCCTTCACGCCTGTTCCGCACAACCACCTGGGTTGCGATTGTGACTGTTGTGTCACATGGGCTGATGTTGATCGGACTGGCGCTAAGCGGCAAAGTGGTCGATGTGGGTTATGCGACGATCAACGTGATATTGCCTTTGATGATTTTGAATCCTGTTCTGGCAATTCCAGTTTACGCAATCATGAACGCTGTCGATCAGCGTCTCAAACGCCGGCAGAGTATTCTGGTGTAACGGCAACAGCACGCGCAGGCAGTCATATGTTTTCATATGTTTATTGACATTGACAATATACCGATCAAGCGACGCACCAGCCTTACGCCGCCGCCTGACAATCGCGGCGGGCGCATGCGCCTTCTGGTGCTGGGCATAGGGATCATTGTCGCATTTGCATTCATCATTCTCCGGTTGTATGACCTGCAAATCAACTTCAAAGATTCGTTTGTGTCCAAAGCGCGCGGCAACAGTGAAGTTGAACATAAACTTCCTGCCAGCCGCGGCCTGATCTACGACCGCAACGGAATTCCGCTGGTAAGAAATGCGCCTGCCTTCGAAGTGGCCATCATCCCGATCAAGCAAATGCGCAGTGACGACCGGATTGACCAACGTGTGCAACGCATGGCGGTATACAACAAACTCGCACAGATGATCAACCAACCAGGCGTCACAGCAGGCGATATCTATACAAAGGTGCTCGCAAACACATTCAAGGCGCCCTACTCACCCGTCGTTGTCGCCGAGAATGTGCCTCGTGAAACAGCCTTAACCATACAGGAGCAATCGCTTGAGATGTCAGGCGTCGTTGTCCTGTCGATCGGATCACGCACCTATCCATACAAAGAGCTGCTTGGCAATATCCTTGGATACAGCGGCAAGATTCCAGAACAACTCCAGGATCAATATGACCCGAAGGTCTATGGGCCTGATGACCGTGTGGGACTAACGGGGATCGAATACGTCGGCGAGGAATCTATGCGCGGCGTAAAAGGCTCAGAGACGGTGCTGGTGGATGCTTCGGGCGAAGTGATCCGCAACGTCGGCGACCCAGTCCCCGCTCAGGAAGGCAATGGGATACGGTTAACCATCGATCTGCGTTTACAGCAGATCATCTCGGATGCCTTGCTGCCGATCATGGCCGCCCGAGGTTCGCCGCGCGGCGCTGTCGTTGCGCTTAACCCCAACACCGGCGAAGTAATCGGCATGGTCACCGTCCCTGGATACGATAACAACATCTTTGCGCGAGGGGTAAAACAGGAGGAACTGGATGCCCTGTACAACAACCTGCATCGCCCACTGATTAACCACGCCACTTCAGACAATGTTCCGCCTGGCTCAACGTTCAAAATTGTGACATCAGCCGCTCTGCTCGAAGAACACGCCGTGGACGAAAACACGATCATCAACGATCCAGGGCTGTTTAAGATACCCGACCTTTATGATCCGAACAAAGGCCAACCGTTCGTATGCTGGATATACGCATCTACTGGCGGAGGCCATGGCCCCCAGAAGATCACCGATGCACTGCGCAACTCCTGCGACACTTTCTTCTACAAAGCGGTCGGAGGATATGCGCCCGAGCATATACCGGGCATGGGCCCCGAAAAGCTGGCGCAGTGGGCGCAAACATTCGGGATATCCGAGACTAACCGGCTTGAGATTGGTGGAGGCAACGGATTCGCCCCCACACCGGCATGGAAACGAAATCTTTACGGCGATGTCTGGACAACCGGCGACAGCTACAATTTCGCGATTGGCCAGGGATTTCTCGGGGCGACGCCTCTGGAGATGGCAAATGTCATGGCCAGTATTGCCAATGGCGGGACTCTTTACCAGCCACAGATCATCTACGATATCGTTGATAACAAAGGCAACGTCGTCAAGCCTTTCCAGCCAAAGGTCATCCGTAAACTACCTATATCGGCAGCCAACATTCAGCTTATCCAGAGATCGCTGTTCGACGTCGTCGATCACGGCACTGCAATTGAGTCGAAAATACCGGGTTTTAACTTCGCTGGCAAGACGGGAACGGCAGAATTCTGCGACCTGGAAGCCATCAAAAGCCACGTGTGCTACAACGGCATCCAGTTTATGCCCACACATGCCTGGTTCCTCGCCTATGCGCCCTACGAAAATCCCCAGATTGCATTGGCGGTCTACATCTGGAACGGCGGACAGGGTTCTGGCGTAGCGGCGCCAGTTGCGCAACGAATCATTGCAAAGTACCTGAATGTTCCGCTTGAAAAACCAATGCAAGTTCAGAAGACGAAAGGCGCATCTGAGTAAAAATGATTACGATTAAAGGACTGCGGGATGGCTTACTGGTCATCTTCGATCAACAACCCTGGTTGACGCAAGTGAGAGAGCTTGAGAGCAAGCTCGAAGCCAATGCGCACTTTTTCAAGGGCGGCCGCATCGCGATGGATGTCAGGTCACTGGCATTGAGCCGGGACGAAATCAAACGCGTCGACGCGTTGCTGACCCAGCATGAAGTGTCACTGTGGGCAATACTTTCGCAGGATGAAAGCACGCGGCACACCATTAAGGCATTCGGATTTGCGACTTCCCTCGCCGAGCAAAGCCAGCCGGTCGCCGAACCCTCAGGCGCGGAAAGTGAACAAAATGCGGCTGAGAATACAGTCACCGAGGGCACAGACGGATTGCTCGCCCGAAAGCGCGTCCGTTCGGGTCAAATCCTGCGCCATCCCGGCCATATTGTCGTCATCGGCGATGTCAACCCCGGCGCCCAATTAATCGCAGGGGGTGATATTATTGTATGGGGTAAATTGCACGGTGTAGCGCATGCTGGAGCACTAGGAGATAATAGTGCTGTGATATGTGCGCTGGAGTTAATGCCAAGTTTGCTGAAAATAGCTGACGCGACTCGCACTAGTTCGCCGTTAAGCCAGAAGCGCGGGCGCATCAAGCAGCCGGAAACGGCAATGCTTGAACTTCAGGAGATAAAGATAACCTCTTGGCGTGAGAAATAGATCATAATTTTGTATTTACAGCGTGAGATCAATAGGGATCTTATGCAGGAGTTGGAGAACGGTAACTGAATGCAATCGGTAGTCATTACAGTCACGTCTGGTAAGGGCGGCGTGGGCAAGACCACCTGCTCCGCAAATGTGGGCTGCGCGCTGGCGTTGCTCCAGAAAAAAGTGATCGTCATGGACGGCGACATCGGCCTGCGCAACCTTGACATTGTCATGGGGCTCGAAAACCGCATTGTTTACGATGCAGTCGATGTGATCGAGGGCCGCTGCCGGTTGCGGCAGGCCTTGATCCGTGACAAGCGAGCGCCAGAACTTTATCTGCTGCCCACCGCGCAGACACGCGATAAATCTGCAATTAACCCCCAGCAAATGGTGCAGTTGTGCGATGAGTTGCGCAAAGACTTTGACTTTATCCTGATCGATTCGCCCGCTGGGATTGAACAGGGTTTTCACACCTGTCTTGCGCCCGCCAACCGCGTGCTCATCGTGACAAATCCCGAAGTATCCTCAGTGCGTGACGCCGATCGGGTCATCGGATTGGTCGAATCGCAGGAAAAAGGCCCCGCGCACCTTGTCATCAACCGGCTTGTGATGAGCCGCGTCAAGAGGCAGGAAATGTTGTCCGTGGATGACATCATTGAAGTGCTTTCGACGGAAGTGATTGGCATTGTTCCCGAGGACGAAAACATTCTTATGTCCACAAACCGGGGAACACCCGTCGCCTTAAATGGTCGTTCGCCGGCTGCTTTAGCGTTTCACGATATTGCCCGGCGCTTAACAGGTGAGGATGTGCCGCTGAACACCCAGCAACCCACATCGTTTCTGCAGAGATTGTTCGGAAGAGGATGAACGCGTTTAAAAATTTGTTCAAGGGTCGTAACAGTGCTGACGAAGCAAAACAGCGGCTGCGTTTTGTGTTGATCCATGACCGCGCCGAGATTCCGCCCGGAGTTCTCGACCTGATCAAGGATGACATTATCGCTGTCATCTCACGCCGCCTGCCCATCGATCGCAACAGCGTCACCGTCAACATCGATGTCGTTGGAGAAGAAAACCGATTACTCGTTGATATACCACTGCTTGCGGACTCAAGACGCAAGGTGGATGGTCAGAGACGAAAATCTTAACCTGCGTCCGGTAAACTAATGCCAGATAGACGTTTATGGCGGCATTTTGACTTCCTGCTACTCATCGGGCTGATTCTGCTATTGATCGCAGGCACAGCGATGGTGTACAGCGCATCGCGCGGCGACCCGCTGATTGAGCGCACGCCTACAGACCAGGCCATTACTGCGCTCGTCGGCCTGATTCTTGTGCTGGTGATCAGCCTTGTCGACTACACGCTATTCAAGAATGTCGCGCTTGGGATATACGCGCTGGTCGTTTTCTCGCTGGTCGCCGTTCTGGTTGTCGGCGCCGAGAGGTTTGGCGCTCGGCGCTGGTTTGAGTTTGGAGGGTTTGACGTTCAACCCGGTGAACTCGCCAAGCTCTTTCTAGGAATCGTCCTGGCGAAGTTTGTTGCCGACCGCCAGGGTAAGCGCCCCTATCTCGAAACAGTAGGCTTATCGTTCCTGTTGATCCTCCCATGCATCGTATTGATCATGCGACAACCCAACTTGAGCAGCGCACTGATCATCCTGTTCATGTGGATGGCAATCATTTTCGTCGGCGGCATCGAACGCCAGCACATGCTGATCATCGGCATCACGGCCGCCGCAATGGTATTGATGGTAATACAACTCGGGTTGATCCAGCCGTACCAGGTGGATCGTCTGCAAAAGCTGCTTGGGATCAATGTGGCTGCCGGCGACAATTTCCAATCCGAACAAGCGCTTATCGCCCTTGGCTCTGGCGGCTGGCTTGGACAGGGGTTTTCCCAGGGTCAACAAAGCCAGTTGCGCTTTCTCCCGGTGCGGCACACTGACTTCATTTTCTCGGTGATCGGTGAGGAACTCGGGTTTGTCGGGTCAATGGTGTTCATCGGCCTGTTAGGATTCATCATCTACCGCGCCCTGCGCGCCGCCTGGATTGCGCGCGACACATTTGGCCGGTTACTCTGCGTCAGCATTGGCGCGGTGCTCTTTTTGCAGACGTATATCAACCTGGGGATGCAGGTTGGCATTATGCCCGTAACTGGCGTAGTGCTTCCCTTCGTCAGCTACGGACGCAGCAATCTGCTTGCGGCGATGGCAGCAATCGGCGTTGTTGAAAGTGTTGTAATGCGCTACCGCAAGCTTGAGTTTTAGGCGGTCACTGCATGCGCAACAACACTGGCGCAGCCGACCACAACCCTTCCAGATTATAGTAAGCGCGCACCGTTGGCGTGAATATGTGGATGACGACGTCTATGTAGTCGATTAACACCCAGCCGGTTTCGCCATTACCTTCCACGTGACGCGCCTTTAGCTTGTACTCTTTGCGCATGACATCCTGCACATTGGCAGAAATGCCGTCCAGCTGGCGATCCACGGCGCCTGAACAAATCACGAAGTAATCGGTGACTGAAGACACCCTGCGCAAATCGAGCAGCACGACATTCTCGGCTTTCTTGTCTGCGGCGGCATCCACGGCCATGCGAGCGAAGGTAATTGCATCTGTGCCTGGACGCGGTGTGACCACCGTTTCCTGGTCGCTGATCATCTCTGTTAACTGTTCTATAGCATGCTCCTTATATAAAATATGAATTATGAAACTCACAAACGGAACGGACGAAATGGCTCTTATGGTGAACAATTATATCCTTGATATACTTGATTAGCATGTCGGCCGCGCGTCTATTACCGTTTCTATTGCCTTTAGGCATCTGGCTCGCACAGTCAACAGCCACGCCTCGCGCGCAGGAGTCGCGTCTCGCTGCCAGCGGCCTTGTGGCGATCATTGTCTCGTTCCTGGCTTACTTAACCCTGGGCTTTGGTTTCATGTTTGGCGGTGTGGGCACTGTTACAAGCATCCCTGATCCCGCACAGTCCGTGAGTTATTTCACTTTGCCAGTCGCCGATCAGACATGGGGCATCCTTGGACTGCGCGGGTTCCTGCTCTATTCGGTTCCACCCGCCGCGCTGGACCTGTTCATCAGCTTTGCGCCACTGGTGGCAACCGTTGCGGTGATGTTGTCCAGTATTCTGGTGTCACGCACAGGCATGGCAACACAGATCACCGCCGTGACATTGATCAGCGGTTTCATTTTCCCAGTCGCAGGATTCTGGCTATGGGGCGGCGGATGGCTGGGCGCCCTGGGCATCAACCTGAACCTGGGTCATGGCGCCGTCGACATTGGCGGTGTGAGCACTGCGGCAGTGACGGCAGGAGCCGCCGGCATGGCGTGGCTGTTGCGAGGGTCGCGCGACCAACAGTCGCTTCCACCACAGCTGCCGGCCAGTTACCATCCGTTCAGGGCGCTGATTGGCATCGTCTGTATGATTATTGGAGCCTGCGCCTTCTTCGCAGGAAATTCTCTATACCCAACAGTGGCCGAGAGCGCGACAAGTCAATACACGATCAACATCCTGGTTGCGTGTAGTGTTGCGAGTCTGGTTGCTCTGGCGTATAGCGCGTTCGCGCTGCACCGTCCGGATATCCTGATCACCGGGCGAGCCGTTCTCGCAGCGCTGATCATGACTGCCGCCGGTGGAATTCTGTATTCGTCCGGCGTGGCTGCCCTTCTCGGACTATTGGCCGCACTCATCGCCATACTGGGCGCCTACACAATGACAATAGTCTTGCGAATTCGAGATGATATTGGGATTGTCACCACAGCACTACTTGCGGGCATCGCCGGTTTGATGTGCGTTGGCGTATTCGCCAACGGAAACTATGGGAGCGGATGGAATAGCGTAGGCGCGAAGGCATACCTGGGAATAAATGGGATGGGCATCAGCGGATTAGTCTCAACCGGGACAGCGGCAACCGATCCCGGCCAACTCACAGCCCAATTGACAGCCATATTCGCTATCGTCGCATTCTCGTTTGCCATCTTTGCTATCCCCGCGCTTGCGATCAGACGAGTGAGCATCCCTCAATATAGCAGTGACATCGCCATGCCGGCGCCGCAAGCCGCCTCGATATCACAATCACAGGACATCTCCCCAACGCCCGAACCTATTTCGGTTACAGCAACCTCGTCGCAAAAACCAGCAGCGGATAAACCAAATCCGGGCGCCACGCTGCTTGAGAGGCTGCGAATGGCGCGCGTAGTGCGCGCCTCGAACAAATCCACTCCCGCGCCTGCACAGGCTCGCCATGTGGCATATCCGATGCGCGCAGGCGGTCGCCGTGTGCTCCTCAGGCCGCTAATGCGATCAAAGGAAGCTCCGGTCGCCTCGGAATCCGGCGAGAAAGCTGACTAAGACGCGCGCCACATCCGCGCCAGGCGCCGATACATATCGAAGTTGTAATAAGCCGTCAAAGCGCACAAGCGCAGACCGTGCAGCCCATCCTGATACCCTTTCAATTGAATGAAACGCCGCCGGAACTCCCGCGCCGGCTGCAAGACAAAATTGCGGGGTTTTGGCCGTATGCCCTGCTTGAATAGAATCCCGGCGTCAAGTTCAGCATACTTCTTCTGCTTCATGTGGAACTGATCCACCGTTTCGTAGTTATAGTGAACCAGTGTGTTTTTCAAGTAACCCATTGTCCCCTGAAACAGGGCGACCTCATGAACCTCACGTGAGGGGTCGAACGACGCGCGACCGACCTGAAATAACCGCGCCTGGAAGTCAGGATACCAACCGGCGCCACGGGTTAACCGGCCAAACAGGTAATTGTCGCGTGGGACAGCCCACACAGGGTGATCGCTGGATCGGACTGAGGCTCGAAGTTCCACCGCCAGCGCATCCGCACAACGCTCATCGGCATCTATAAAAAAGACCCATGCGGCATTTGACGCCGACAGTGCGGCGTTCCGCTGTTGGGCGAAATTCTGGAAGGGGTGCGCGATGACAGTGGCGCCCGCATCACGCGCAATGGCCTGCGTATTATCCGTGCTGCCTGAATCAAACACGATCCGTGTATCCGCCCAACGCACTGTCTGAAGACAATCTGCAATATGTTTCTGTTCGTTGTAAGTGAGGATCACCGCAGCGACACTCACCGCAGCGCCTGTCTGATAATCCGTCTCAGGTTTTGCCAGCATGAAGTCTATTTTAGGACTACCCATATTCTGTATTTTGCGGTATTATTAAGGGGCTAACTTGACTGGGCGACGTGGCCAAGTGGTAAGGCGAGGGTCTGCAAAACCCTTATTCATGGGTTCGATTCCCATCGTCGCCTTGTGCGGATAAAACAACGAGGGTCTATCTTATCGATAGACCCTCGTTCTGTTTAATTATTAGTTAAGCGCCAACCACTGCTCAATCTGCCGGATAGCCGCTTCGGCTTTATCTGGTCTTGCAGTCAGCCACAACCCGGCGCCTTCCACCAGTGTCACTATCGTGGCTGCCATCGCTGCTGACTCAATCACCCTTCCCCACGCCTGTTGCGCAACACCCGCACTCAGTATGTTTTCAAGCTGGTTCTGCCAATATGCATCCTGTTGTATGGCGTAACTCTGAGCCAGGCCGTGCTGCGCGCGCAGGTTGGTCTCAGCCAGCACGATGAGTAGCTCAGGCTCTGTCCGAACCAATAAGCGCAACCGTCGCAGATACTCGCGCATCTGCTCGACTGGCGTCCCGGCGAGGTCATGCAACAGGGAGTGCAGGCGTTCATTCGTGTACACAAGCACAGCCTGGATGAGCACCTCTTTCGTCGCGAAGTAATGATGTAATGTTGCGCCATTGATGCCAACCTGATACGCAACATCGCGCACGCGCAGTCCCTCGTAACCTCGCTCCGCAATCGTCTCAAACGCCGCAACGATCAAAGCGTGCCGCCGGTCTGTTTTGACTGACGTCGAATCATGTGGTGTTATAGCCAATAAGCGCTCCTGTACTCCATCAGACCCTCTAAACCAAACAACTGTTTGATTGCTTACGCACTTATTGTAATGCCGATTCAAGAAAGCCAAACCGTGCACTTACGAAGCCGCAGTACAAAATAGAGTTCTTCCAGTCGATTATCTATCAAACAGTTGTTAGAATACCAAAATAACCCAACGCAAGTCGATCAAACGGTTGTTAGTTTGCAGGCTTTACGGTGCCCGGACGTTGCTTCAGGATCGCATCAAATGCCTTAACCTGTGCAACTATTGTCTGGGCATAGAGCCGGCGTCCGGGCGGCTGCGGGTGTACTCCATCTTCCACGAAGAGTTCGGGATGCGGATCGCTCGCTGAATACCAATCAACAAGCACCGCATTGGAAGTTCGTTTGACGCCCTCGTCGAACAACGTGTTGTTTGGTCCTTCCCAGCGTCTGGGGACGCGCACATTGACCACCGCCACCACTCGAACCCCCGAAAGAATCTGCATCATCTCGTCGAACTGTTTGAGCGTCACATAACCGTTGCTGCCAATATGCAGCACAACGATATCGCCAAGAGTTCCGGCATCACGTCGCTGCTGTAGCACGACGATCGCTGCCGCTGCCTGCCGGCTGACAACTGCATCGACCTCTGCCCCGCCAAAAGCCTGTTGCAAGTCGAGAGAAGCGCCCAGCATGACAGAATCACCTATAGCAAGAACATGGTAATTGGCCCCGAGCACATCCGTGATGGTCTGGGTGATCAAAGAGGGAACTGGCGTCGCTATTGGAATAACCGGCGCGAGAGTTGCAGGCACTGCTGCGGTGGGTGTATCGCCTGGGACCAGATCGGTGATCGTTGCAGTTGCGCCAGGCGCTACAGTTGCTGTGTCCGGAACCGGAATGCCTGTCGGGGTATTACTGCCATCAACCGTGGAAACCGCTAATGCATAAGGCCATTGCGGTTGATAGGTCGCCTTTACGACCACCGGAGTGGGTGTTGCCGTTCTGATGATTGCAGGAGTCGGTTTTACGCCAATCGTCTTGGCAGGGACAACCACCACGGTGGAAAGCGTGATTGATGGGATCGCTGCAGTAGGCACAACTACTGTGGCGCTCGGTTGAACCTCTACGTACTCCGCTGGGATATCCGCCGGTTTTGCGTTGACAACCGGGATGACTATACCAACTGCCAGCACGACTGATGCCCCCACCCCGACAACCCATGGCGCCAGGCGCTTCCTTGATTTTGCCGTGCGGGCGCGTTTCCACAGCCTGCCCAGCGCGCCATCACGAATGGGGCGCTCGACATAGCGATACGAGAGTTCCGCGCAGACGAGTGTGAGCGCAAACCGCAGGATAAGAAGCGCGATGCCATCCAGGGCAATATCGAGGTGGGGGCGAGTCAAATTGAAGATCGGCCAGTGCCATAGATAAATGCTATAGGAGCGCAGTCCAATCCAGGCAAACAAACGATTGCCAAGCGCGCCAGGCACAAGGCGTTTCCCCGGCAATACAACAGCGATGATCATAACAGCCGTGAGCAGCGAGACAAGCGTGAACCCACCGGGGTACAGATAAGGGTTGATCTCGTCCAGCTTCACGAAACAGACGATCAGACCCGCCAATGCAACGATGCCGCTCCCATCCAATAGAACACGGGCGCCTCGCGAACTCACGCCGGCATCCCGCTTCAGCGCGATGAACATCGCAAGAGCGGCCCCGATCAGGAAACCGGCCGCGCGGGTGTCTGTCCCATAATAGACGCGTGATGGATCCACGTCAGGTTGGTACATCATCACCATCAAGGCAGTGGATGCCGCTGCCAACGCCAGTGTAAGCAACGGAAACACAACCTGCCTGCGCGGACGCAGCCAGTGCAAGGCAAGCGCCAGAATCACCGGCCAGACAAGGTAAAACTGTTCTTCGACGGCCAGCGACCAGAGGTGCCGCAGTAACGGCGGCCGGCCGATGGCTTCAAAGTAGGATTGGTGGCTAAAGACCTGGTACCAGTTACTGACATATACGGCTGCTGCCAGCACATCGAAGCGCAGAGATGCGACCTCATTTGGCAGGAAGAGCACAGCGAAAAGCAGGACTACCAGAAGGAGCAAAAAGACGGCCGGGAGTAGCCGGCGAGCGCGCCGGAACCAGAAGCGACCCAGGTTAATCCGTGCGTTCTTCCGCCATTCTGCCAGCAGCAGACCCGTAATCAGGTAGCCACTGATAACAAAGAAAACCTCGACACCAAGGAAACCACCCGGCATCCATGGCACTTCGGCATGGTAAAACAGGACGGCAAGGACTGCGATCGCGCGCAAGCCATCAATACCGGGCAAATAAGGTAACCGCGAAGGGCCGGAAGCAGCCGCCGAGGGGGATGATTCCGCGGCGATATCCGACGACTCTGGCTTTACAGTAGCAACATTCTGCACGTTCAGTAGACTCACTTATAGAATAGATATGGGCGCACGATTTGCGCGGCGCATGATTTGCGCATTGTGGACATAGCGTAACACAACAATGCGCTCACATAGCACACTTGAACTGTAAGTCTTCTCGATATGCCACTGAGGTTAAACATGGTGCTTTTACGCGTGCTGGTGGTCTTTTTCGTGGGGCTAGTGGTCATCTTGTTTGCACAACCCGCGCTTGCGGCCGAAATCATGTACACGTTGCATGGAAGAGGTGATACATGATCAACCCAGACAGCGCCACACTCGTTCGCCTGGCGTCGACTTACACCCTCGTCGGGGATTCTATGCAACTTCGCAAACAGACTCTATGAGACAATCGTGGATCTAACGCGTATCAAGGTGGGCCAGCCACCACCTCACCACCGCCAGCCACGATTGCAGCGGCGATCTGTTCACGCGAGGCGGTCTTGGGGTCATAGGCGACGACGAAGTACAACAACCCTTCAGTGGGATTCAATATCTTCACCGTGCCAGCAAGTTGCGCTTTTTTCAACGCTGCGGAGACGTTGTCCGTCGCAGGGCTGTCGAAGCAACCGCAGTAGGGAATCCTGGCCCAGACAACGCCATTACCTGCCGAGGCCGTAGTCGACGCCGGAGCAGTCAGTCGAGCGATGGCCGTGGATATTACTCCGCCGACCGGAAACGCCAAGAACACGGCCACGGCGAGCACCAGGGCGGCGCAACCGAGTCCGACGAGTAAGTATGGGCGAGATAACATCCGAACTATCCTGCACTCCGCGCCGCATGACCTTCGGCTATAGGTGACCAGAAATCGCCGGGCCAGGCGCTTTGCTTGCGCCTGGCCCGGCAACCATGTTCTGCGGCAGTTATCCTGGAAACGGTTACGCCGGCTGGACCTTCAGTTGCGCGAGCAAGAAGCCCGCCCAGAGGTCGTAGGGCGCAACATAGGGGTTCTTTTCACTCGGCCAGCCCGTCCAGTACGTGTTATTGTTGCATCTGAGCCAAGTCTCCTCCGATACCGTGATCTCGACCACGTCGCGCAGGTAGATTTCTATGGCCTGGCGCACCAGATCGGTGTAGCCCTTATCCGTCGGAGAGGGCAGAACGGTGTCCATCTTGTTGATGATGGCGTCGTAGTCGGGGTTCTTGTATTGGCTGTTTGCCCAGATGTAGTTGTCCTTCTGTCCCTGCGCAGGCGAATTGAACTTGCTGTGGTAGTGCTGGAGCGTGCCCCAGGGTTCGCGGCTGCTCCCGCAGTGGACGATGACCCATATGTCCGCTTTGCCGGTCTGGACGGTGTTAAAGAACTCAGTGCTATCGGTCTCGTTGATCTTCATCTTTACGTCGAAACCAGCATCACGAAGCTGCTTCTCGATCACCGGTCCCATTGGTCCGAGCCAGCTTGCCACCCACAACGGAGTCGTCAGGGTCTTGCCATCCTTGGCCCACATACCGTCACTACCCTTCGCGTACCCGGCAGCCTTCATCTCGCTTGCGACCAGGTCAGCGCTGGGATTGTCAGGGTTGTACTTCTTGATGATGTCGTCGACCAGCTTCGTGTAGGGCACGAGGCCGCCGAAGGTTGAGAAGGGCACCACCAGCTTGGCCGTGGAGCCCTCGTAGGCCAAGTCAATGATCTTCGACCGGTCGATTGCCGCTTGAACGGCTCGGCGAACATGCGCGTCGGCCATCGGACCCCACTGGGTGTTGAGCCCCAGTGTGTAGAGGCAGGCGTCGGGAGCGCCCCAGATCGGCCCCTGCGCATGCCAGGTCTGGATTTTCGGGTTCTGCGCGATTGCGGATGTGAAGACGCCAGGTTGCAAGGTGACGTCGGCGTCTATCTCGTTGTTGATGAAGCGGGCGGTGGTCGCGTTAGCGTCGCCGGTTGGTATATATCCAATGCGCGTGACCTTAGACGGCTGCTGGAAGCCGGTCTTGGCGCCCCACCAGTTGTCGTCGCGATCGTAGAACTGGCCCTGCGGCAACGCCTCCACCAGCTTGAACGACCCGGTGCCTATCGGCCAACCCTTGTCCGGGTCGTAGAACGCGAACGTGGTCCAATCCTGCCCCTGCCAGATGTGCTTGGGCATGATCGCGATCTGGATCTCCGAATTCTCGACGAAATAGAAGTAGAAGAAGCGGGGGTTGGGTTTGTTCAGGTTGATGGTAAAGTGTTGATCGTCGGTCACCGTGACGTCTTTCACCCATTCCTTCATGTCCGACGAGAAGGTCAGGGCCGACGTGTCGCGCAACGTCTCGAGTGTGTACTTGATGTCGTCAGCTATGAAGGGCTTGCCGTCGGACCACATCGCGCCCTTGCGGATCACGACGGCCACACTCTTGGCGTCGTCGGAGACCTTGTAACTCTCGGCAAGCCAGGGAATCTCGCTGCCGTCGTTGTGGTTGTAGATATACAGGAACTCAAAGAGTGTCCGGTTCAGTATGCCGCGAATATTACCTAACTGACCGACCGAGTAGACGTTGAAGTTTTGTGCGTTTGTGATCTCGGTGACGGTGCCGCTGGAATAGTACATCGTGTCTTTGCGGGCAACGTCTTTCTTGGGAGCCATCGGCTTGGGCTGGGTCGACGTGGTCGCGGCAGCAGCGGTCGTCGCGGTGGGCGCGGCTGGAGCAGTCGTCGCAGCTGGGGCTATCGTCGCGGCTGGCGCTTGAGTCGAGCTTGGGGCTGTCGTCGCGGCCGGCGCGCCGCAGGCGGCCAATATCCCTGCTACTGTTGTCGCGCCAAGTGTCTGGAGAACCTGTCGACGGGTCATATTTCTCGCCATACTAATCTCACCTTCCTGGACTGAATGAATAAGCTTATTCGACCAAGTAAACTGCGAGTGGCGGCAATGAACACCTTCTATTGAAAGGTGTGTGCCTCAACGCATGGGCAGAATGAGTATATAAGACACCTCCGAGCTTGTCAAATTTCCGAGTCGCAATTTGCCCTTATGAGGGCGCCAAATTCGAGCGATCCACAAAGTTCTGCTGGAGCGTCGTTGACGTGGTCGCGGACGATTCACGGTACAGATAGCAGGCGGTCACGTGGTGGGGGGCCGTCTGAAACTGCGGCGGCCTGGCCTCGTCACACATCGGCATCCTGTGCGGGCAGCGATTTGCGAATAGGCACCCTTTCCTCTCCGCTCGAACTTTTTCCGTCTCCTCAACCACGTTCTCCACGTGCCCCCAGGGACGCTTGGGGTCGGGGAGAGGCACTGCCCCGATGAGTAGACGAGTGTAGGGATGCTCCGGCTGTTGCACAACCCGATCAATTGCGCCGGCCTCGGCCACCCCACCGCGGTAGAGCACCACGATGTTCTCGCTGAGTTGGTACGCCGTCGTGAGGTCGTGGCTGATATAGATGATCGAGATGCCAAGCCGGCGGTTCAGGTCGCGCAATGTGTCGATGATGGTGGCGCGCAGCGACGCGTCGACCATCGAGACTGGCTCGTCGGCGATGATCAGGCGCGGGCTCATGATCAGCGAGCGCGCCACCATGATCCGCTGGCGCTGGCCACCACTGAGCTGGTACGGGTAGCGCCCCAGCGTCTCCTCCGGGCGCAGGCCGACCGACACGAGGGCTTGCTCGATTAGCGCAAGCGCCTGCGCCTTGGACGAGGCCAGTCCGAAGTTCGCGACCGGGGCCTGGAGCACATGGTCGATCTTATAGAAGGGGTTGTAGACCTCGTCGGGATCCTGGAAAATCGCCTGGACGTCGCGCAGAAACTGCCGGCGCTGATCCCGGTCCAACCGGCGCAGATCGACGCCGCGATAGAGCACTTCACCGGTGGTCGGCTCGCTCAAACCCAGGAGAAGCCGCTTGAACGTTGTCTTGCCGCTACCGCTCTCACCCACGACGGCGGTGATGGTCGGCGGCGCATCCTCGATGGCGAGCGAGAGATCGTCGAGCGCCACCAGGGCTTTGCTTTTGTTGAAGAGCCCCCCTCCATACACTTTCGTCAGGCGCCGGGCTTCAAGCAGTGCGGTCATGATGCCTCCATGACGCGGCTCGATTCACTCGAGTAAAGATGGCAGGCCACCTCGCGCATCGGGCGGGCCTCCCGTAGGATCGGCTCTTCGGTCTGGCAGCGATCAATCGCGACCGGACAGCGAGGCTGGAACGGACACCGCACTGGCCGATTGCGGAGCGACGGCGCCAATCCGGGGATTCCCCGGGCTGCCTCCTTGCGTTCGAGGGTCGGCAAGCTGGCTATCAACAACTTGGTGTACGGATGGATGGGATCGGCGAAGACCTCCGCGACGCTGCCCGTCTCGACCAGGTCGCCGGCGTACATGACCCCAATGCGATCGACGGCCTGAGCCATCAGTCCCATGTCGTGGCCGATGAGGATGATCGACGCCCCCAGGGCCTTGCCGAGTGTCTTCAGCGTCTCCATCACCTGGCGCTGGACAACGACGTCAAGGGCACTCGTCGGCTCATCGGCAATGATCACCTTCGGCCGCAGACAGATCGCGATGGCGATGCACACGCGCTGCTTCATGCCGCCGCTCAACTCATGGGGGTACAGATCCGCAACGTTCCGGCGCAGACCCACCATGTCGAGTAATTCGTTGATGCGGTCAGACAACGCAATTGAGGACAGCTTCACGTCGTGGTCGCGCAGCGCGCACTCGATCTGAGGCCGCACCCGCATTACTGGATTGAGAGAGTTCATCGCGCCCTGGGCCACTAGCGCGATCTCCTTCAGCCGCATCTGGCGCATCTTCTCCTCGGGCAAGTCGAGCAAGGAAACGCCGTCAAGAAGCACCTGTCCACCCTCGATCTTGCCGGGCGGCTTAATCAGCCGCATCAGGGCCATCGCGATGGTCGACTTGCCAGACCCGGACTCGCCGACCAAGCCCAGGCGCTCGCCGATGCGCAAATCAAAGGTCACACCGTTGGCCGCCTTGACCGCGCCGTCGTTCGTATGGTAATACACCCGAAGATCGCGCACCTGGAGGATACTCTGGTTCACACCGCGCTCCTATAGGACGAAATGTCTGCCATCATTGCTTCGCTTGGAGCCTGGGGTTCGCGATCTGGTCCAGACCCTGGCTCAACATGAACAACCCGAGGAAAAGGAACACGATGATCACGATGGGCGGCATGAACCACCACCACATCTGACGCAGCAGAGCGCCATAGTGAATCGCCCAATAGATCGTCAGTCCCAACGACGGACTGGTCATTGGTCCCAGCCCAAGTGTCGACAGGCCAACCGAAGCCAGGATCGCCCCGGAAACCGAGCCGACCAGGTTGGCAGCCAGATATGGGAGCAGGTTTGGCAGCAGTTCCTGGAACACGATCTTCAGTGGGCCCGCGCCATTGAGCTTTGCCACCTGCACATACATACGCTCGCGAATCGTCAGCACCTGGGCGCGCACCGTGCGAGCCGGCCACATCCACGCGAGCGCGGCGATGATCAAGGCCATGCTCTCGATGCTCACACTGCCTACCATGGACGCGACGATGATCAGGATCATCAGATTCGGGATCGTCAACAGGACATCGATGAACACTCGGATGACCTCGTCAACAACGCCGCCAGCGTAGCCGGCGATCATGCCCAACAAAGTGCCAACAACCACACCGATTACGCCGGCGATCAGGCCGATTTCCAACGAGGCCGGCGTCCCATAAATAATATCAGCCAGCACATCCCGGCCCTGCTGATCAGTCCCAAGCAAGTGGTCGATCGACGGCGGCTTGGCTACTCGCCCCGCGCCTACGTCTGCCATGCCACGCGGCACAAACAAGCTGCCGACAACACCAAAAAGTGAGATGAATGCGACGATGGCGATGCCCGCTGCCACCAGGCGATAGCGGTTAATCCATTCGAAGATCGGGGGCTCTTTTCTTTCTGCCATGCCAGCTAACCTCGCCGATATCTGATGCGCGGGTCGATGAGTGGATAGACGAGATCCAGCGCCAGTAATACGACTCCAATCGAGAGGATGATGAACAGGGTGATGCCCTGGATGAGAAAGTAATCATTGTTGGCAATCGCGGCGAATAGAAGACTTCCCACGCCCGGGTAGCCGAAGATGACCTCGACGAGCACGGAGCCCGACATGATCAGGGACAGCGAGATCGCCAGAGAGGTAATCTGGGGCAGCATCGCGTTGCGCAAGGCGTAGCGCATGAATATCGTGCGCGAACGGAGACCGCTGGCTTCCGCCATGCGCAGATAGTCTTCGCCCAGGGTGGTCTTCATCATCGCCCGCATACCGAGGCCCCAGGAGCCGATGCCAGACAGCACGATCGATGCGGACGGAAGGATCGCATGACGGCCAATGTCCAGTACGGTTGCCCAATCAGGCTTAAGTGTCATGCCGGCCGAGAACGCTGCGCCGACCGGCAGCAGATGCCAACCCATCGCCACTACATAGACGAACAGCATGCCCAACAGGTAATAAGGAATTGCCGAGAGGGTCATAAAAAGCGGTGAAAGCCCAAGTGCGATGCGGCTTGTCTTGGGCCAGGCCATCAGTGCGCCAAACGCCGTGCCCAGGACAAACGCCAGGAGGGTAGAAACGATGAGGAGACCAAGCGTCCATGGCGCGGCACGCAGAATCATCTCCAGTGCCGTTTGCGGGTAGAAAGCGAGGGACTTGCCCAAGTCAAGGTTAAACAGATCCCGCCAGTAATTCAGGTACTGGACGTAGAGAGGCTTGTTCAGCCCAAACTTCTCGTTGTAGATCTTGATCATCTCCTCGATCTGGTTGCCGTAGACGCCACCCTGGGCGGCCATCGTGTACAGGCGCTGCTCGATCGGATTCGTTGCCCGCATGCGAGGCATGATGAAGTTGATGGTGACAGCGACGAAGATGATAAGAAGGAAGACGCCAATGCGGCGCGCAGCATAACCTATCGACATATTCGTGACCTCCAGCCGCACACTGAATGCCTTAATTGACATCCCGGTTGTCGCACAGTCGACGTGATCCTTAACGGCGAACGAGGTACAGCTGGCTGTTGCATATGGCTCCAAGCACCGGGACCAGAATTCCAGGCCCCAAGATGGGGCGGATAGTATCATGGTGGCGCGAACATGTCAATATGTTTTGGTCGGGGTGGTCTGGGTCATGGCTTGCTGGTGATAACGAGACGAGTAACAATGCTGGGACTGTCGCGCTGGACAGCAAAAATCGGGCTCGCGCATGACCAATACGTGAAGTCTCCGGCTTTATAATGACAAAAGTCACTTGTTTATGACAGATTACATGTTATACATGCTACCTTAAGCGGAGCCCCCTCCGCCTGAGCCAGGACGCTCATCACTACAGGTATCTTCGCGCCAGTACCAAGTCGCACAATCTATTTACTGCAATCCAGAAGGTTATTGTTATGATTGTTATGAATGACTCAGACTGTAAATCACAGTTTCCCAAAGCCGAGGGTCTATACGATCCGGCGTTTGAACACGACGCCTGCGGCGTTGGACTGATCTCGAATATCAAGGGCGCTCAGTCGCACGAGATCGTCCGTATGGGTCTCGAAATGCTCGAAAATCTGAGTCATCGCGGCGCCGTTGGCAGCGACCCCGACACCGGCGATGGCGCCGGCATCCTGATGCATGTGCCGCACGCCTTTCTCAAGGCGCAATGCAGTGATCTGGGTATTCACCTTCCGGCGCCCGGCCAATACGCCGTCGGCATGCTTTTTACCCCGCGCGACAACGCCGGACGTTGCATGGAGATATTCGAGAAGGCCCTGCGCGACGAAGACATGAAAGTACTGGGATGGCGTCGCGTGCCGACTGACCCAATGACGGTTGGCGTGACGGCCCGCAGCACCGTGCCCGAGGTTATGCAGGTCTTTGTGGCGAATCCCGGCGTGGATTATCTGACTTTTGAACGCCAAATGTATGTCGCGCGGCGCGTGGCCGAAAACGCGGCCATCAAAGAAGGGGGCATAATCGCCGACCGATTCTATGTGCCCAGCCTCGGCAGCCACACCATCGTCTACAAAGGCATGATGATGGCGCACCAGTTGGGCAAGTTCTACCCCGAACTGAACGACCCGCAGGTAACCTCCGCCGTCTCGATCGTGCACGCCCGCTACAGCACAAACACGTTCCCAAGCTGGCCACTGGCACAGCCATTTCGCGCGATGTGCCATAACGGCGAGATCAACACGCTGCGTGGAAACATCAACAAGCTGATGGCGCGCCGGTCAATGCTGGCTACCAAAGCCTTTGGAGACGACATCAAGAAACTGATGCCGATCATCATTGAAGGCATGAGCGACTCCGCCTGCTTCGACAACATGCTTGAGATGCTCTATCTGGGCGGTCGCAGCCTGCCCCACTCGATCCTGATGATGATCCCTGAAGCATGGGGAGACAAGTACTACATGGGGCATGACCGGCGCGGGTTTTATGAGTACCACGCCAACATCATGGAACCATGGGACGGGCCGGCGGCAATCCTCTTTACCGACGGTGTGCAGTCCGGCGGCATCCTCGACCGTAATGGCCTGCGACCTTTGCGCTACACCATTACCCGGAATGACCTGCTCGTGCTTGGATCCGAAACCGGCGCGCTGGAACTCGATACGGATGATATCGTTGAGCGCGGCCGACTGCGCCCCGGCAAGATGATGATCGTCGATGTCGCCAAACAACGCGTGCTAACCAACGATGAAGTCAAGGCGGACATCACCCGCCAGCAACACTACCGTCGCTGGGTGACAGCGAACCGTATTGAGTTTCAAGGTTTCGGCATCGGAGCGGGCGCGACAGATTATGAACCCGCCACATTGTTGACGCGCCAGACCGTTTTTGGGTATACGCGCGAAGACTTGAATGTGCTCATCCGGCCGATGGCGTCATCCGCAACTGAGCCCATTGGATCCATGGGCAACGACACGCCACTAGCGGTGCTTTCAGACCAGCCCCAACTGGTGTTCAGCTACTTCAAACAGATTTTCGCGCAGGTGACGAACCCGCCGATTGACCCGATCCGCGAGCGCCTGGTCATGTCACTCACCACCTTCCTGGGGGGTGAGGGAAACATCCTGGAAGAAAAACCCGATCATGCGCGGCGTCTGAAACTGCGCGCGCCTATCCTCACCACGGTCGATCTGGAACGCATTCGCTTATCCAAGCTGCCCGAGTTCCGCGCCATGACGCTCGAAACCCTGTTCGATGCAAATCTGGGCGAAGACGCGCTGGAAGCCGCGATGGATGATCTGTGTCAGAAAGCGGCGGCGTGTGTCGAGCAGGGATACCACATCATTATCCTGAGCGACCGAAATACCTCGTCAGATCGGGCGCCTATTCCCAGTCTCCTGGCCGCATCTGGCGTCGCCCACCACCTGATCAACGCCGGCATCCGCAATCGCGTCGGGCTGATCGTTGAATCGGGCGAACCGCGCGAGGTGAATCATTTTGCGCTATTGCTCAGCTATGGCTGCGACGCTATTTGCCCCTATCTCGCCTTCGAAACCGTCGCCAGCCTGCATGCACAAGGCGAACTCCCCAAAACATTGACGCTGCAGGATGCCATCGAGAACTACATCAAGGCAGTCAGCGACGGCATTCTCAAGATACTGTCAAAGATGGGCATCTCGACACTGCGCAGTTACAACGGTGCGCAGATCTACGAGTGCCTTGGTTTCAACAAGGAGTTTGTCGCTAAGTACTTCACAAAAACAACGTCGCGCATCGGTGGGATCGGCATCACGCATGTGGCTCGCGAAGCCCTCATGCGCCACACACAGGCCTATGAAATACGCCGCGGCGTCGATCTCTCACTGAATAGCGGCGGGTTCTACTCCTTAAGGATGGATGGCGAGCGTCACCTGTGGTCGCCCGAAGCGATTCACTATCTGCAGCAGTCCACTCGGCAGAACAACCCGCAGCTTTACAAGAAGTATGCGGATGAGATCAACTGCCAGGAGAACCGCTGGGTGACATTGCGCAGCTTGCTCGACTTCAAGACAGACGGCGCAACCCCCGTTCCGCTGGCCGAGGTCGAATCTGCGGATGAGATTGTGAAGCGCTTCACCACTGCCGCAATGTCCTTTGGATCTCTCAGCCGCGAGGCGCACGAGTCGATGGCGATTGCAATGAACCGCATGGGCGCGCGCTCGAACAGCGGCGAGGGCGGCGAAGACTCGGCGCGCTATACGCCCATGCCCAATGGCGATTCGCGCAGCAGTAGCGTCAAACAAGTCGCCTCCGCCCGCTTTGGCGTCACTGCGGAGTATCTGGCCAATGCCAAAGAAATCCAGATAAAGATCGCACAGGGAGCGAAACCCGGAGAAGGCGGCCACCTGCCCGGCCACAAGGTGAATGTCGAAATCGCGAAGACGCGCAACGCCACGCCCGGCGTCAGCCTCATCTCCCCACCCCCTCATCACGATATCTACTCGATCGAGGATCTGGCGCAGTTGATCTTCGACTTGAAAAACGCCAACCCGACCGCGCGCATCAGCGTTAAGCTGGTTTCAGAAGCGGGCGTGGGCACGATTGCCGCCGGCGTGTGCAAGGGGCATGCCGACATGGTGCTGATCAGCGGCGGCGACGGTGGAACCGGCGCGAGCCCGCTCTCCAGCATCAAACATGCCGGATTGCCATGGGAACTGGGGATTTCCGAGACGCACCAGACCCTGGTGAAAAATGACCTGCGCGGGCGAATCCGTCTGCAGGCGGATGGGCAGATGCGCACCGGGCGTGACATAGCCATGGCGGCGCTCCTCGGCGCAGAGGAATATGGCTTCGGCACGAGCCCGCTGATCGTCCTGGGTTGCGTGATGCAGCGCAAGTGCCATCTAAACACCTGCGCCATGGGTATCACCACACAGGATCCGCGTTTGCGAGCCCGTTTCCAGGGGAAACCCGAATTCCTGATACGCTACTTCCACTTCGTCGCCGAAGAGTTGCGCGGGATCATGGCACAACTCGGCGTGCGCACCGTGGATGAGATGATCGGTCGCGTCGAATTTCTGAAGGCGCGAGAGAACATCACACACTGGAAGGCGAAGGAACTCGACTTCTCCGCCATTCTGCACAAGGTCGATGCGCCTGCATCAGTGGCGCGGTACAGGGTGCAAGCGCAGGATCACGGGATCGACAACGTGCTCGATCTCAAATTGTTAACAGACGCCATGCCCGTGATTGAAGCGGGCACAGGCAAAGTCGAAAAGAGCTACGCGATCCGCAACAGCAATCGCACAACGGGCGCGATGGTGTCATTTGAAATCGCGCGGCGCCATGGGCATAAAGGCCTGCCCGATGATTCAATTACATTCAGCTTTACCGGATCGGCTGGTCAGAGCTTCGGCGCCTTCGCCGCGCGGGGGCTTTCGCTCTTCCTGGAAGGGGATGCGAACGATTACGTCGGAAAGGGGCTTTCGGGCGGCCGGCTGGTGATCCGGGCGCCACGCAACACGCGCTTTGACCCGGCGCAAAACGTCATCGTGGGTAATACGGTTCTGTATGGCGCCACCTGCGGGGAGGTCTACTTAAACGGCCTGGCCGGTGAGCGTTTTGCAGTGCGCAATTCGGGCGCGCGCGCCGTCGTAGAGGGCGTCGGCGATCATGGTTGCGAGTACATGACGGGTGGCGTGGTGGCTGTGCTCGGCCCGATTGGGGTGAACTTCGCGGCCGGTATGAGCGGTGGTATTGCCTACCTGTATGACCCCACGCAGGATGTCGACACGCTGGTCAACCATGACATGGTTGACCTGGACCCGCTGACAGATCAAGAGGACATCGATGAACTTTACGGCATGATAGAAAAGCACTGGCAATATACCGGCAGCCAGCGCGCGCGCTTCATGCTCGACGACTGGGATATTGTGCGCCGCATGTTTGTGAAGGTATTCCCCATGGAATATCGCCGCGCACTGGGTCAAATGAAGAAGGTTGAACGCAATGTGCGTCGTACCGAGGGTGAAAAGGTGGAACAGGCTTAATAATGGATAAATCAACCGGGTTCATAAATATCGAACGCAAGATCGCTGAAAAGCAGCCAGCAACCGAGCGCATCCTGCATTTCCAGGAATTCAGGCAGCGCATGAGCGCTGATGAAGTCCGCGAGCAAGCCGCAAGGTGCATGGATTGTGGCGTGCCGTTCTGTCACAGCGCAGGATGTCCACTCGACAACGTGGTGCCGGAGTTTGTAGACCTCGTTCATCGCGAGCGTTGGCGCGAGGCGGCAGACCTGCTGCAGTCCACAAATAACTTCCCTGAAATCACAGGACGGGTGTGCCCGGCGTTGTGTGAAACATCGTGTGTCAATGCGATTGACAGCCAGGCCACCAGCATTCGCGAGATCGAGTTGGAAGTAATCGAGAAAGCCTTCGACGAGGGCTGGGTGCAGCCCAGACCGCCAACGATCCTGACAGGCAAGCGGGTGGCCATCATCGGATCAGGCCCTGCGGGATTAGCGGCGGCGCAGCAGTTGCGCCGCGCGGGTCACAAGGTCGTCGTTTTCGATAAGGCCAACAAACCCGGCGGCATACTGCGCTACGGCATACCCGACTTCAAACTCGACAAGAAGGTGCTGGATCGCCGTCTCGATCAACTTCGCGCCGAAGGTGTTTCATTCAAGTGTCAGGTGGAAATCGGCAAGGATGTTTCAGTCGACTATCTGCGCCGCGGTTTCAATGCCGTCTGCATCACGATTGGCGCAATGCAACCCCGCGATTTACCCGTCCCCGGTCGCGAATTAAAAGGCGTGCACCTCGCGATCGAGTATCTGTCGCAAAACAATCGTCGCGTTGCCGGCGAAACCATTGCTGAAGAGCAATCCATTCTGGCAACAGGAAAGCACATTGTCATCATCGGCGGCGGCGACACGGGCAGCGATTGCCTCGGCACTGCGATCCGCCAGGGCGCACTCAGCGTGCAGCAACTCGAAGTGCTGCCCCGACCTCCGGAGTCTCGCCCCGACAACAACCCATGGCCGCAATGGCCGCTCATCATTCGCAGCAGCACGTCGCATGAGGAAGGCGGGGCTCGCGACTGGTCGGTCAATACCGTTCGTTTTAAGGGTGAAGAGGGGCATGTGACTGCGATGGAGTGCGTGCGGCTGGAGTGGGCCAAGTCGCCCGACGGGCGCACGGTGATGACTCCCGTGCCCGGGAGCGAGTTCGAGATCAAGGCCGACCTGGTGCTCCTTGCGATGGGCTTCGTGCGCCCCGTGCATGACGGCTTGCTCGACAGCCTCAATGTCGAATACGATGCGCGAGGCAACGTAAAGGTGAATCCTGAAATGATGACCAACGTCCCCGGCATATTTGCGGCGGGTGATGCAAACACCGGCGCCTGGCTGGTTGTCGGCGCCATCGCAGCGGGTCGGCGCCTGGCGCGGCGGGTGGATCGCTATCTGATGGGTGAAACATCCCTTCCAGAAACCATCCTGCCCAATAAGCTATAGGAAGCGCAAACGGAGTTTAGCGATGAAACCAAATCAGGTCATCATGTCTTCAGAAGATGTCTTGGGCGGCACACTCGTCTTCGCAGGCACACGGGTGCCCATAAAGAACTTGATGGATTACCTCAAAACCAGCCATACTATTGATGATTTTCTCGAAGACTTCCCTTCTGTGACGCGAGATCAAGTTGCTGCCGTGATCGACCTTGCGCGTGACCAATTGACCGAGGCGTTTGATGCGCATTTTGCTTGACGACCTTCGTGTTGAAGAGACTTGAGTCCGCTAAACGAGGCGAGACGATGCATATTTCTGAACCTGAGAATGGTAGTAACGAACGCTCAGATTGATCGTTGTGCCGGTGTTTCCAGATCATGCCGTCCCGATTGCGCCTGATTTCTAAAAGTGTCCTGACATCAGGCACTCAACCAAGTTGATTGTCGATCTATTCGATGCCGGTCGAACCGAAACCACCCCCACCCCGCTCGGTGGCGCCCAGGTCAGCAAGATCGGTGACCTGACGGGTGGTTTCGGTATAGCATGGCGTCACCAGCATCTGCACAATGCGGTCATTCACATTGATCTTATAGGGTGAATGGCCGCGGTTCTCAAGCAGCACCAGAATCTCACCGCGATACGATGCATCAATCACGCCGCCTGAAACACGCAGACCCGCGCGCGCCATTGAACTGCGATCCTTCAAAACACCGACCATTCCGGCAGGGATCTGCACATGCAGCCCCGTTGCGATGACCGCCTGTTCGTCGGGATGCAACTCCAGACGCTCATTGCTGCGGATGTCATATCCGGCATCGCCCGGCTTGGGTGAAACAAGCGGCGTCACGCCATTGGCGCGGGCAGATTCGTTCAAGTAGTAGCAAAGCATACTTAATAGCTCCTCATGTCGGCGGCCTCAGCCATCGCTGGACGGCGCAGGCGTTTCCAGCGCCTCGACCTTGCGTGTCCCCTTGCATTTCGGATAGGTCGAACAACCCAGAAATGACCCATGCGGCCCTGTGCGCTGCACCATCGGGGCGCCACAGATCGGGCACTTGACCGCTGTCAGCACCGGGGACGACTTTTTCGTCTTTGTCGCGCGCGTGCGCGCGCGTTTACCGGCCGTTCCACTGCCACGCGTGCGCCGCGTCCGAGTGGTTTTCTTTGTCCCGCCTGACGACGCATCAGCGGCGTTCCCCTGGTGGCCTGCGGTGACTGGTTCAGCCGGCGGGCGCGGGACGCTGCGAAACTTCGCTTCAGCCTCGCCCAACGCCTGCGCAAAAGGCGTGTAAAAATCATGGAGCACCTTGACCCAGCTGACATCGCCGCGCGAGACATCGTCCAGCCAGTCCTCGACCTGCGCCGTAAAGCCATAATCCATGACCTGCGGAAATGCCGCGACCAAGCCGTCACAGATTGCCTCGCCCTGCGCCGTGGGTCTCAGCAGCCGTTTTTCGAGCGCCACCACCTCGCGCGCCTTTAAGGTTGCCATGATTGCCGCGTAGGTGCTTGGGCGGCCAATCCCACGGTCTTCCAGCGCCTTGATCAGCGCCGCTTCGGTATAGCGCGATGGCGGCTGGGTAAAGTGCTGGCGTGTCAGCAATTCGAGCAGATCGAGCCTTTCCTCTGCCTGCACTGACGGGAGCTTCTGTAGCTCTTCGCCCTCTTCCGCCTTGTCTTCTGCCTCCTGCCACACGCGCAGGAAACCATCAAAAGCCAATTCGCGGCCAGTGGCGCGGAACAGAAAGACCGCCGACGTCGTGTGTGTTCCGGGTTCCTGTAGTGCAGGCGGGAGAGCGGCTGAAACGGGTGTAGCGATGACATCCACCGTAGTGCTGTCGTATACCGCAGCCGCCATCTGCGACGCGACGAACCGCCGCCAGATCAGGTCATACACCATAAACTGGCGTTCGCTCAGGTGCGGCTTAATCACATTCGGATAACGCAGCACATCCGTGGGGCGTATGGCCTCATGCGCCTCCTGCGCATTCTTGACCTTTGTGGCATACGCCGGCGCGCTTGCAGGCAGGTATTTAGCGCTGAGCGTCTGCGTCACCATCTCACGCGCCGCTTGCTGTGCCTCCGCCGATATCGCGGTCGAGTCTGTGCGCATGTAGGTGATCAGACCGACCGCCTTGCCGGCGTCAATATCAATCCCTTCGTACAACTCCTGCGCGATTTTCATCGTGTCCGCGGGCGACATCCCCAGCCGGGCAGATGCGGATTGCTGCAACGTGCTGGTGGTGAAAGGCGGCCAGGGCTTGCGCAGCTTCTTCTCCTGCTTGACGGCCTTGACACGATAGTTCGCGCCTGCAAGCGCCGCGATGATCTGGTCGGCCTCGGCGCGCGTCTTCGGCATGATCGGTTGATCGAGCCCCACTTTCCGATTGCCAATCTGGACCAACCGCGCCACAAAGTGCTTTGCGTGATCCTCGAGTTTGGCAATATCCGCGTGGATGCTCCAGTATTCCTGCGGCACAAACGCGCGGATCTCGCGCTCGCGATCAACCACCAGCCGCAACGCCACGCTTTGCACGCGACCGGCACTCTTGCCAAGTTTTGTCTTCCACAGCAACGGGCTGACCTGATATCCGACCAGCCGGTCGAGCACGCGCCGGGCCTGCTGCGCGTCCACCAGGTTGATGTCGAGGGATCCACCGGGTTTTGAGAAAGCCTTCTTGATTGCATCCGGCGTAATTTCGTGAAACGTGACGCGTTGCACTTTCATATTGCGGGGTTTGAGCACCTGCAACAGGTGCCACGCAATGGCTTCGCCTTCTCTGTCTGGATCGGTCGCGAGATAGAGGACATCCGCATTTGCCAGTGCTTCGCGCAACACCTTAATCATCTTCGATTTCTGGCGCAGGATGGCATACGCCGGCTTGAAGTCATCGTCAATGGCGATGCCCAGTTCATGCACAGGCAGGTCGCGGACATGCCCCATGCTCGCCCGCACTGTATATCCTGTGCCCAGGATTGGGCCAAGCGTCTTTGCCTTGGTTGGCGACTCAACGATCACAAGCGCTTTCATGGGATGGAGGCCTCGCCTGGCGCTGCTAAAATCCCGCCACGCCAACCATGTGCAGGATGGCGACGATCAGCGGGCCAATTAACAACGCCGGCAGGAAATTCGCCATGCGGATTTTCTTGAGGTCAAGCAACGTTAGCCCAATGCCGATGATCAATAGCGCGCCAACCGCCGAGAGCACCGCCAGCATAGGCGCAGTGAAGATACTCTGGGCAGCGTTGGCGGCAAGCGCGATACTTCCCTGGAACAACAGAATTGTGATGGCGCTGAACCCGACGCCAATACCGAGTGAAGCGGCGAACGCGAGCGCGGCAAACCCGTCCAGTGTGCTCTTGATCGCCAGGAGCGAAAAGTTCCCCGAAAGGCCGTCCTGGATCGATCCAAGAATGGTCATTGGCCCGACGCAAAACACCAGGCTGGCGACAATATAACCGCGCACGAAGCGAGCTGTCGTCTCAGCGTTCTCACTGCGGGCGAACTTGCGCTCCAGCCAGCCGCCGAAACGCGCCAACAGCGGATCCAGACCAA
>CAIXPS010000048.1 GCA_903921365.1 uncultured bacterium
ATGGCATCCTGCGGTTATCCGTCGGCATTGAGGACGCGGACGATATCATTGCCGATCTCGCGCAGGCTTTCGAACAACAGCCATTGACGCCATCTACAAACACTGTAGAATTCAAACCATAATCAAATAGGACCGGAGCTTGGTTAGGCCAGGCTGAGAGGTCGGTTGCGGCGCAATTGCGCCGGCTATGCCGACGACGGTGTTACCTGATCCGGATAATGCCGGCGGAGGAAGTGAGCATGATTTTGAGCCACCCCGGCATTGCCCTGGGTGGCTTTTTTGTCGCCATCTCCGGCTCTCGTAACATCCGCTGCCGGAGAGGAAAACAAATGTCCAGTATTCATATTGTTAAGAGACTGATGATCACATTCGGAACCGCCAGCATTCTGCTTGCGGCTTGTGCGGGCGCAGCGACGCCGGCGGCAACCGCGCCAAGCGCGACTAAGGCGCCTGAACTGACTGCGCCAACAGCTACGCCTAAGGCGACGGTTGCGCCTAAGGCAACTGTCGCCCCGACGGCAACCGCTGCCCCCACAGCGACTACGGCGCCAACAACGACGCCCGCAGCGACATCGAGCGCTCCCCGCACACTGACTGTCATGACGCACGACAGCTTCACGGCCAGCGACGATGTCTTGAAGGCATTTGAACAGGCGAATAACGTCAAGCTGAACATCCTTAAAAGCGGCGACGCCGGCGCCGCACTGAACAAGGCGATCCTGGCAAAGGGCAATCCGCTCGCGGACGTCTTCTACGGCGTCGACAACTCGTTCATCAGCCGCGCCCTTGAGGCGGGCATCTACGAACCCTACGCGGTCACTGGCGCAAGCATTCCGGCCGAGTTCAGCGGCGACACCGCCAACCCGCCGCAGGTCACCGCCATCGACTATGGCGACGTGTGCATCAACTACGATAAAGCCTACTTCGCCCAGAAGAAGTTGGCGTTGCCAAAGACACTGGATGACTTGGGCAAACCCGCTTACAAAGGCTTGCTGGTTGTGGAAAACCCTGCCACATCCTCGCCAGGTCTGGCCTTCATGCTGGCGACCGTGGCGCATTTTGGCGCCGATAAGTTCCTCGACTACTGGAAGCAACTGAAAGCAAACAACATCAAGGTCGTGGATGGCTGGGATGCCGCATACAACACGGAATTCAGCGGTTCAGCCGGCAAAGGCAGCTACCCGCTGGTGCTCAGCTACGCCTCTTCGCCGCCAGCTGAGGTTGTGTTCGCTACGACCCCGCTGACTGTGTCACCAATCGGCACACTGCTGGGCGACGACATGTGCTTCAGGCAGATCGAGTACGTGGGCGTCTTGAAGGGCGCGAAGAACCTTGACCTCGCGCACAAGTTCATCGACTTCCTCGCCAGCGCCAAATTCCAGGAGGATATGCCGCTCCAGATGTTTGTGTTCCCGGTGAACCCGCAGGCCGCGTTGCCGGACGCGTTCATCAAGTACGCTCAGATTCCTGCAAAACCTGCGAGAATGCCGGCTGACGAAATCGCCAAAAATCGCGACGCCTGGATTCAGAGCTGGACAGAAACTGTAACGCACTAAACACACTCACTAATCAGAAACCGCAAGACGCTTCATACTTCATACTTTCCTAAACAGCGGTCAGTGGAATGACTACCGGAAATACCATCGTGACGCAGCCAGACCAGCGGCGAAAGGGCTTTACGCTTTCACCGCTGGCGCTCGTTGTCATTCCACTGGCTTTTCTCAGCGCGTTTTACTTCTACCCGATTTTCTCAATCGTTCGCCTCAGCCTTGCGCCGGCCGGGACGCTTGACATCAGCGCGTTCGGCAAGATCGTCGGGTCATCGTATTACCTTAAAACGTTGTGGTTCACACTGTGGCAGGCCGTTGTGTCAACCGGCCTGACGCTGGCAGCCGGGTTGCCCGCCGCCTATGTCTTCGGCCACTATAACTTTCGCGGCAAGGGGCTGCTGCGCGCGCTTTCCACCGTCCCGTTCGTGCTGCCCACCGTAGTCGTGGCTGCGGCGTTCACCTCGCTGATCGGCCCCAACGGCGTGCTGAACACACTGTTGATGGGCGTGATGGGACTGGAGAAACCGCCGATCCAGTTACTCGGCACGATCTGGATGATCCTGCTCGCGCATGTCTTCTTCAACTTCACAGTCGTCCTGCGGATCGTGGGTTCTTTCTGGGCAAACCTGGATCAGTCGCTGGAAAACGCAGCGGCTGTGTTGGGCGCAGGACGGTTGCGACGGTTCGTCGAGATCACCCTGCCCTTGCTGAGTCCCGCAATCCTTGCCGCCGGATTGCTGGTCTTCATCTTCGACTTCACCAGTTTTGGCGTCGTGCTCATCTTGGGCGGCAGCCAGTTCGCAACACTTGAGGTGGAGATCTATCGCCAGACGGTCAACGTATTCAACCTCCCGGTCGCCGCCGCGTTGTCGCTCATCCAGGTGCTCTTTACGCTCCTTCTCACGATAGTGTATACGCGCTTACAGACGCGCGCCGCGCGCCCCCTCAATCTGCGTCCGACCCAGCAAACGCTTAAGCGCGCAACCACAACACCTGCGCGCTTACTGATCGGCGCCACGGTGACTTTCATGCTCCTGCTATTGATTGCGCCGCTTATCGCGCTGGTTGTGAAAGCGCTGGGGGACGGCGTCCAACCGCTCAGCGAGTTGTTCATCAACCGGCGCGGGTCGTATTTCTATGTGCCGCCCGTAGTTGCGATTCAAAACTCACTCTTAATTGCAACCGCGACGGTGCTTGCCTCGCTCTTTCTCGGGACAATTGCAGCCAGCGTGCTTGCCTACGCCGGTCAATCGTCCTCGACGATGCGAATACGCTGGTCCGCATTTCTTGACCCGATCTTCATGTTGCCGCTGGGCACATCGGCGGTAACGCTCGGTTTCGGCTATATCATCTCGCTGGATCATCCGCCGCTCGACCTGAGAGCGTCGCCCATCCTCCTGCCCATTGCGCACACACTCGTGGCGTTCCCATTTGTGGTGCGGTCGCTTTTGCCTGTTCTGCGCGGCATCCGGCCAGACTTGCGTCAATCGGCCGCCGTGCTGGGCGCATCACCGTGGCGCGTGTGGCGTGAAATCGACCTGCCTATCGTTGCTCGCGCCATGCTGGTCGCTGCGACGTTTGCCTTTGCGATATCGATGGGCGAATTCAGCGCAACGGCGCTGGTGGCGCGCCCCGAATTCCCAACCATGTCGGTCGTCATCTATCGCTTCCTAGGCTTGCCAGGGGCGCTGAACTATGGCCAAGCCATGGTGATGAGCGCCATCCTCATGCTGGTCTGTTCCGCCGGCATCATTTTGATCGAGCGCGCGCGATTCGGCGATGTAGGAGAATTCTGACCACGCTCACAATGAAACAGACTACATCAGACATCCTTTTGCAGGTCAGTCACGTCGTGAAGTCCTTCGGCGCGACCAGTGTGTTGCGCGATGTCAGCTTCGATGTCGCGCGCGGCGAGATCGTCTGCCTGCTTGGGCCGTCAGGCTGCGGCAAGTCCACCCTGCTCAACATCATCGCGGGTCTTGAACACGCCGACAGCGGTTCCGTCTTCGTAAATGGCGAAGACATCTCTGGCACTCCCGTGCACCGGCGTGGTTTCGGGCTGATGTTCCAGGGTCTGGCGCTGTTTCCACATCGAAATGTCGCCGACAACATCGCATTTGGTTTGCGAATGGCGCAGCAGGACAAGACCGCAATCAGTCAACGGGTTGCCGAGGTGCTTGAACTGGTCGGGCTCGCCGGATTTGAAAAGCGCGACGTCAACCAGCTTTCAGGCGGTGAACAGCAACGCGTCGCCCTGGCGCGCAGCCTGGCGCCCCGCCCAAAACTGCTCATGCTGGACGAGCCGTTGAGTTCACTCGACCGCGCCCTGCGTGAGCGATTGATGGATGAACTGCGCGAAATCCTGACGCATGTGGGGCAAACAGCTATCTATGTCACGCATGACCAGCAAGAAGCCTTTGCGCTTTCAGATCGCATGGTGATCTTAAACGCAGGACAGATCGCACAAAGCGGTGCGCCGCGCGACATCTACCAGTATCCGGCGGATGCATTTGTCGCCAGATTCCTGGGACAGACGAACCTGCTCGCAGGCACAGTGCGCGCCGCTGACAAGCGCCTGGTGCACACGGCAGTAGGGCCGCTGGTGCTCGAAAATGAATCCTGCAATGAGGGAACGGTCACCGTCCTCGTGCGTCCGGATGCGGCGCTGATCAATGGCGAAGCCAACCGCATTGCCGGCACGCTCTACGAGCAGACTTTTCGCGGGCGCAACACACGAATCACTTTCAAGACAGACGCCACCACGTTGATCTTTGAACTGGACTCAACCGCCCCCCTGCCGCCGCTGGGTTCAGCGCTCATCTTGTCGCTGCGACCCTCGGCAATCACGTGCCTCCCGCAGACAACGGTTTAATCAGGACACGTCCGCCAATGTGGTGTTCTCGAGTTTCTCGGAAACATAGTCGCGGATGTCTCTGAACACACTTACCAGCTTCTTCTCCTTCTCGATTGGCGTGGATTCGTAGAAATACTTGCTGACCGACTCCGTAGGCGCGAGGGCGCCGTCAAACAGGCGGATGATTTCAGCCAGTGATATCTTGTCAGAGGATTTCGCGAGTTTGTAGCCGCCATGTTGTCCCTTCGAGCTGCGCAGGTATTTACCGCGCGTCAGCGCCAGCAGGATTTGCTCGAGGAACTTCGCTGGGATTTTTGGCGCCTCGGCGATCGTTTCGGCTGACACGTAACCCGTCGCATTACTGCGCGCAAGATAGACCAATGCCAGAAGTGCGTATTCACTGCGTGATGTCAGCTTCATGATTCATCCTGTGCTGTCAAGGGATGATGCAATCATACTTCACGCATTGCGCCCTGACCTTCCCTATGAGTGCGAATGCACCGACTGTGTTGAGAAGTGTATATGCGGGAAACACTCAGGGACGTGCGAATCCCAGACATGATGCGAACTCCATGTCCAACCGCCCGAATCCTGCGCCGGCGCCGCTTCCTTATAGGTGTTGAATCGCGAGAAATCCATCCGCCAGATGTCGCCGTCGCGCGGTGGAAGCGCGCGTCCATCACCGTCAGCGAGCACTTGCAGGCCTGCCCAGGGCAACTGCAGTTCAACCGTCCACCCTCGGTCGCGATCCTCATTCTGGTTGATGGTGCCATCCACATGAACCGCACTGCGCAGCCCGGGATAGTCCCACTCCCAGAATCCGATGCGCGCGCCGCGCGGATGCTTAAAACCGACGCCATCCCACGGGCGCGCGCCAAGGGCGTCTCGCCGCAACTCAGGCCGATGGGCGTATTTGTGATGTGCGTCATCCCACACAAACAGCACCTCATAGAGTGTGCCAAAGGCATTGATCTCGAACTCGTAATAGGCATCCTGGCCGGCGATGAACACCTCGACATCGTTGTCGTAGTAGATCAAGGAATCGCGTTGTGTGAGCGTCGCCTGCACAAACGGCTCCTCCACCCAGAAGCCGATATAAAGATTCACGTCATCCCAGAGCACTGCGGCGCGGGTGTCATGGAGGGCGCGCCCGCCACTCACAAGGTCAACGAAGCGCGGCGACCGAGGGGCATGCTGCCAGGCCGGCTCGTCAAGACGGCCATCAATCGTGATGGGTTCATCGGTGCGATAGGCGGTGTAGTGCTCTACCTGGCTCAGCTCACACGGAAACTGGTTGTGTTGTTCGGACATGCAATCATCCCTTCCTGAAGTCTGTGACGTCATTCTATCGCCCTATCGCCGGTGTGCATTTGGTTTGATCTGTGGCATCAGATATTGGATATACTCCTCCAGGCAGGCCGGGTCGCCGTTCAGCGGCTGGAATACAACCGAATCTACTCCTGTGGCGATGACGCGTTGTATGGCATCGGCGGCCTGATCCGGCGTTCCAGCGGCGGACATGGCATCGAGCCACTCATCAGGCATGTGCTCTGCGACCCCAGCGACCCCATGAGCCAGAATGAACGCAGCAACATCTGCCGTGATCCCCAATGTGTCCGTGTGCGCATCGACCCAGGGCAACCAATCAGCCAGAGATCGTCGCGCAGCAGCACGCGCCATCGCGCCATCAGGATTCACTTTCACATCCAGATAGACGACTGTGCGATGTCGGGTGCGACCGGCTTCTGCCATGCCGGCGCGGATATGCCCCTGCGCCCAGCGAATATACGCGGGCGAGGACATTGCAGTCAGGATCGTGCCGTCGCCAACGCGCCCGGCCAGGCGCAACGACTTTTCCCGCATCGCGCCGACATACAGCGGCGGAACACTAACCGGAGTCAGATGCATCTGCACCTTATCCAGTTTGACCTGCTCGCCCTGTGTTGTGACGATTTCGCCGTTCAGAAGCTGACGTATGGCGGTCACAGTTTCACTCAAAGACTTCATGGTCGATTTTGGCGCAGCGCCGATCTGTGCCATCCAGGCGGCGAGACCGTGCCCAAAGCCCGGCAAAATACGATCTGGGAAAGCGCGCGCCAGTGTCGTCAATTCCATTGCCGCGAACAATGGATTGAGTGATGTCGCTGGCAGGAGACCAATCCCGACTTTCAAACTCTGCGTGGCAGACAGCGCAATCGCAGCAGAGGTTAAGGCGCCCGGCAGGAAACAGTCGTCCCACAACCACAATTCATCGAAACCAGCAGCCTCAGCCCGACGCGCATAGTCAGCTAACGTTTCGGGCGGGAAACCTGGGTGGAAAATTACACCAATCGCAGGTGTGGATATAACATTATTCATACTAACTCCTATACCGTGGTTACATCTATCC
>CAIXPS010000049.1 GCA_903921365.1 uncultured bacterium
GCAACCACGGATACAGGTTCTTTAAGTCATTCTCAATTTGAATGAACCGACCCTTGGACGCAGCTGCTTCCGCTATCCGGGCGACAATATCCATTGGCTGCATCTGATACAAATCCGTCACGATGAATTGGTTTGTAAAGTCGTTTGCTTTTTCAATTGGCGCGAGATGCTTGATTGACAGCGTGACCAGATCGAACAAGTCACCTTCTTTACCATGCACCGGGCCTGTGAGTTTATTGAGCTTGCCGTCCACCAGTACCGGCCCACCTTCCGTGATAATGACATTACTGGCTTTCAGCTTTCCAAAGAGGAACCCTTTCTTGTGCAGTTCATCGATAATCGCGGCAACCCTCAGCAAGTACTCTTTCTTTTGGTCAAAAGTCAGGTAGGGCGTCTTCTCTTCAAAGGATTCACCAGGCAGATAGCGGCGTATAGCGACCCAGTTCTTATTGTCTTTTTGGGCGGCCATCCAGGGCTGTATCGCTAATCCATCCAACCCGGTTTCTGGCGCAACGATGACGGGCTCTTCCTGCCCGCGTTTGATCCACCACTCATGACCCGTGCTCTTGACAGACACGTAATACCGGTTGTTGCCTTTATCAGTGGGCTTCATCTCCTGATAGGTAGCCAGAACGATGTATTGTTCCAATTCTGGATATTTGAGCGGATTGGACAGGATACTACTCACTTCAGCAGGATGCTTGTCCTTCAAACCCGCCATGATGGCCTTCTGGTCGTCGAGTGAGGCTTTCTCATTCATGTACTGCAGAATGTCGCGCACAAGCCTGACCTCATTGGACTCCAGCCAATGGAAGTCCCTCAAAAGAGAAATCAATTGATCGGGTTTTACGTCTTTACCGCCGGCGAGTAAGTTGTGTGCCTCCTCATAGAGTGCCGGTTGCAACTGAGCTTGCCCCTCCGCGTCAATTGCAGAAACAGAATGCAGTACTTTGATCAATTCGCCAATCGTTAATGCCATATTCGCTTTGTCCTCCAGCGTTGTATATTCGGTTAATACACGGCGTTCTGACTTTTCCGGATTACAGTTGTGAAGTAAGGTTTGGTCGATAACGCCAATCTCGTGGTCTCGCAATGAGGCTGTGAGTTCTACCAGATCAGGCAGCCACTGTTCTCTCGACGATCTTTTTTGTATCAGTGTCAGTTCTATTGCTACAAGCGGTGATCTGAACAACAGTCATGATGTTTCTCCAGGAGTCAAGATCATTGGATTCAAGTTGAAGATTAAGTGAACATGGTAAAAATCTTAGAGTTAGATTATAATCCTGTCAAGATTTGCCGCCACATTCTATGATGATTCCTGAGGTTGTTATGCGTCAGGGCGAATTGGGTTTATTGCCATCGATTAATGATAGCGAAATAAAGGTTGTGATTATGGGATGGTTGCAGTTCCAACAACTACCAGGCATATTAAGCCTACTTAAGCTTCGTAACCAGCATCGGTTGCAAGATTTGAGTGGGTCAGCCACGTATATCCTTGGGTACCTATTAGATAAGTTACGTCGCCCAAAACCCAGAGCTATTGAATTCCATGAGTTCATCGATGCACTTGAAGAGGTTGCCGGCGATAACGCACAACCGCTTAATAGTGAAATTGATGCCAAACTCATTCCCAACCTCTATGTAGTGTATATAGACAACTATAACTGCCGCTCTTGGCTTCACGGTCAACCTATAGAATTGACAGAGAAAAAAATACATTATGAATTCGGTAGAATGATGGCAAGCCATAACTGGCGTCCACAAGACAAAGATTTCTGGGTTCTTCTGAAGCAGCATCCAGATGATATACGCCTTGAGGTGAAGGCTGCGTTTTATCAACCTCAGGTGACGGTTCAAGCCTCAACTGGCCAATCCCGAAAACTGGGACCAGGTGAGCGCATGCGCGTTGGCAAGAAAATCCCCTCGGACTTGGAGTTTTCTGATGACGGTAGCATCAGTGACAATCAATGTCAGGTTCGTGTTTGGCGTCAATTGCCTAAAGAAGATATGCAGGAGCCGCCCAAAACAAACGTGTTTTTAGTGGATGGCAAACCTACGGACGTTGGCCTAGGACCGGATGGCGAGATCGCGGAAGAAATATCGGTTAATCCCAGCGCCAGTGGAACTTATTTGAGGGGGTATAGAGTTAGCGAAAGTACTCCACTAAATGGCAATATGGTAAAGGTCACTTTTCAACCGAATGAACAAGGTCACTTTTTTACTGTCTCGATTCAACAGAGGCCCTCGCCCTTAGAATGGTGCGAACAGGCGCAGAAAGACCATTAAAACCAAATAGCAAAAAACGAGGGCATATATGAATCCCACCGTTATCTATTGCGCGGATGCAGTGTTTATCATCCTCCTGCTGGGGGCATTCGTGGTCTGGGTGTTTAAATATGTAAGGCACGCGGAAGAATCGGGGAATATCCCAGCAGAGTTTCGATCAGCGACCCTCACGGTATTAGTCGGCCAGCATGACTTGCAGCCTGTTACGGCTAATGGCAGGATCGAGTTGTTCACGCCTCGTACGACGATAGGAAGTGATCAAAACAATCATATCGTGGTTATGGACAATGGTGTTGCGCCTAAACAGGGCGAGATTTTGTGGGCAAAGGAGCGCTGGTGGTATGTGGACAAGAGTGGCGCAGGCACCTTGATCAGGTATGATCAAAAGAGCCACGAAAAAACATTGCAGAGAGCACGCCATGAGCTTAGTAATCTCGATGAAATCGTAGTTGGCCCGGTGTGCCTGCGTTTTGATTATCCACAGGTGATTTGATCGTATACGGAGGGGACTATGCAAAGATCACGCGAATTTAAGCTTTTGAGCCTGGTGTCGCTCTATCTGCTGCTGGGATTAAGTCTCACCAATATAGGGCTCAGTTCGGTCAATCATGCGGAGCCAGTCTGGCCTTTAATGGCAGATGGATTCATGGTTTGGTTGTTCTTTACTGTGGCGCTATTGCTGCTGCATCTGTACCTTTCTCGGAGGCTGAAATTTAGTGGAGATCAGCTGATCCTGCCGTTGATTGCGATCCTATGCGCTACCAGTCTTATCCTGATCTCTTATCTGGAACCAACCAGGCTCCAGAGCGCTGTTGACGAATATAAAGCCTATAGTCCGCAAAAGGATACCATCAAGTTATATACACCAACGTCCTATATTGAAGTAGGCGAGTACCAGAAGATGGTGGATAGCTGGAACAAAGTAACAGCGCGTAATACCGCGGTGTTGACCCAGAACAAGGCCTATTGCGATGCGCTGAAAAGCAACGAGTATGACTGGGAGCGTTGCCCGGTGACTATTGCGGCCCCAGATTGGCATTGGTACTTGTATCAACAACTGGGGACGATCCTGGTTGGTTTTGTTACCATCGCGCTCTTCCTGCGAAAGCCGAAACGTGAATGGCGTACGATAAAACTGTTCGGGCTCACATGGCCTGACCCGCGAAATCATTTCCCTGAGATTGCGCGCGCCCTAATCGCGCTCATTCTCACAGTGATTGCCTATTTGGGAATTAACAAGGATACCAGCATTCTGTTGTTTTTCTCCAGGACGCAGCTTTTGGGCCTCGCGCTGATGGCATTCGCCGTAGTGCCACTCTTCCGAGAAAGATGGTTGGAGCTTTCAGGTATCCAAGCATTCCTGCTGTTCTTAACAGGCGTTCTGTTAATTCTCGTGCTTTTACCTCATTTGATTCCACCCATATGGATGGCGGAATGGGTTCGCGTCATGTTGATCGTATTTTTTGCAAGTGTAGGAGCACGGTTCATAAATCGACTGCACTATTCACGAGCAATATATTGGAGAATCTTCCCTTATCTTCTGTTTGTTGCTGTGCTGGTACTCGCTGTCATCGGCATGCTCCTGCTCAATGATTTTGGCGCAGTGTTGATCTTTACCTTCATAAGCTTCTCCTTTATCATTCTGCTTCTTCCTTCAAAAGACAAGATTTTTACGCTCATTGCGATGTTGTTTGGTTTGGCCGTCAGTGGCTTTATTGCATATGGTGGCGTTCTGCCCGCACTGCGTAGCGATAAAATCTGTGACCGGGTCAACTTTTGGCTGCAGCCTGATCAAAAACCACGAGAGGGCGATAAGTGCCAGCCCATGGTGCGCTCACTGTTTGATGATCAAGTCACCCAGGGTCAACCAACACCTATCTTGGCAACGAATGTACAGACTGAGACGGGTCAGATTTCACCAACTCTGGCTTTAACCAGTTCTTTGACTACAGCAAAAAAGGAACCCTTGGAACCAGCGGGTACCTACCAGATTCGCCAGATGATTCGCGCTACCTGGTATGGCACGGTGACGGGTCAGGGATTGGGGCAGGGACGTAGCGGTTTTATCCCCGCTGCCGAAACAGACCTCATGTTTGCCGTTCTAATTGAGCAGATGGGCTGGATTGGGGGTCTCCTGATCGTGGCTGTGTACGTTGCAATAGTCTGGCGCGGCTTCATGATTGCTCAACAAAAGATTGACAACCCACGGCATGCGCTGCTTGCTGCTGGACTTGCCGCCTTGCTGGGATTTCATGCCTTAACTATTATCGGCGGTACAGTCTTGGTTTTGCCATTTACGGGCATCACGGTTCCTTTCCTCAGTCGCGGCAACCTCTCGATGATATTGAGCTTTATCACCATCGGGCTTTTGCTTCGCGTATCCGAGGGCGCATCCCTGAAAGCTCCAATCATCGCTCCACCCAATGGATGGCATAATCCAGATGACCGTTTGCTTTCGAATATCAGGACATTGCGTGTAGTTGTCTTGGCGGCATTTTTCATTGTCGTCATTGTGGGTATGGCGCGAATCTCCATTATCGGGCCAGTGATGGCGTCCATCCATTCGGATGATAACCGCTGGGCAAACGCGGCAGACCAGTATATTCAGCGTGGCGCGATCCTGGATCGTGATGGAAAACCGATTGTCGTCAGTACTGAGGTAGGTTCGCGGGTATACCCAGATCCCCTTTTAGCCGAATCTCTGGCGCCTCTGATCGGTCATGATGCGGACTATGCCCCAACACTTGGGATCGAGTATTTTTATAACAACATTCTCAAAGGATATGATGCCGGCAGTGCGCTTTCTGAACTGTTGTGGCACATCCGCGTTAATGCTTTACATCAGGTTAAGGGCAATGATGTTAAAACCACGATTAGTGCGCCACTTCAAAAAGCAGTATACCAAATTATGATCGACCAAGCTTATGTGCAGGGTCCCGGCGCGGCAATCGTGATTGATTCTCATACTGGCGAAGTGCTGGCAGATGTAAGTGTGCCTAGCTTTGATGTCGTTAACTTTACCCATTTCACCATACAAGATAAGGATCCCACAGAACCTTTTTTGAATCGCGCATTGCAGGGAACTTACCCTCCTGGTTCAGTATTTAAGCTCGTAACCATTGCGGCCGCTCTTGATACTCCCACGAAGCAGCCGGACGGAAAAATTTACAGCCCTCAGTTGGGATTCAATTTTAAACTTGTGTCCCGTAATAACTCTTGGTGGCATGATGGTAATTGCCCCGGTGTCACCACCGAGAGTCCTCAAGGTTACGGCCGGTTTAACCTGAGCGAAGCCTTAGCCTTTTCTGATAATGTGGTTTTTGCCCAAATGGGCCAGGATGTCCCTGTAGTGCTCTATGAAAACTACTTAAAACGATTCGGCCTTACCACCACAACTGTGAGCGGGACAACATCACAACCATACGCTATTGGGGTGCCTTCTGCTGCCAGTACCTATGGCCCCGAAGGTTTTTTGAATAATCCATGCAACCGTGCCGTTACTGCTTTTGGCCAGGGAGACCTGCAACTTACACCATTGCAGGTTGCTCTGATCGGTGCAACGATTGCCAATGACGGCAAAATGCCCTATCCAAAACTCATAACTGAGCCTGCAGTGCACGGAGGGGCAGATGTGCAGGTTATGAAGCCCGAGACAGCTAAAGAAATCAAGCAGATGATGTTGTTAGTGGTAAACCACAGCGATGGGTCTGGCTTTAATGCGCGATTCTGCACGGCAGGTGTAGGGCGGGCATGTAAAGATACCTGGACTCATAATGATGCGCCCGGCTTTACTGGGCCGATTCAGATCGCGCCGGCTATTGCAGGTAAAACCGGGACAGCGCAAAACGATGCTCAGTCAGAAGACACTGCATGGTTTGTGGGATTCTCGACCGACAACCCGAGATACGTCGTTGCAGTAGTGCTCGATCATCAAGGTAAAGGATTTTCAAAAGCGGCGCCAGTCGCCCGTGAGATATTGAGAGCGGCGCTAAACCTTCCGGGGCAATAAAGATCAGGATACTGCGCAATATGGTGAATCACATCAGACAAGCAATTAGAGAGAAGGCACATTGGCAACTCATCTATACAACAGGTTGTCTGCTTTTACTCTTAGTCACCAGTTGTGCAACAACCACGCCTGCTTCTTCCACGCCTGTGCCAACCCCGACAGCAGGAGTACAGGATGCTGCCCGGAGCGTGGCCAAGAATTTCCTTGGCGCATGGTGTCGCGGTTCTTATCGAGACATGTACGGCTTACTTTCCGCTTCTGCCAAGCGCCAGTACGCCGAAGCCGACTTTGGTGAGTACTATAACAACTTTAATCTGGCCGCAACAGTAAAAAAATGCAGCAGTTTTGAAATCCAACTAGCTGCTCCGACATCGAATGGCGCCGCAATCGATTACGGTATGCGCTTCGACACACAGATATTTGGCGAGTTGCCACTGATTAACACACTCATGATCACAACAGATGGTAATCGGTGGGTGGTGGACTGGTCACCTGGCCAGATCATAACTGGTCTGGCGCCTGGTGGATTGGTCGTTCGAAACTTAACTCCGGCTCTGCGCGGCAAGATTCTAGACCATTCCGGCACAGAATTGGCCGTCACCGATAGGGCGATTAAAATAGGAGCTGTTCCTGGCCAGATTTCTGACCATGCGGGCTTTGCTGATGAATATGGCCCACTCGTAGGACTTTCTGCCACCGAGGTTCTTCAAAGGTTGACTCAAGCCAAGGCTGACTGGTATGTGCCACTAGGTCTCGTTTCCATTAACAAATGGGAATCAGTCAAGGACAGGGCCACTGCCGAGTCTGGTCTTATCTGGGATGAAGTAGGCGTGCGCCGTTATCCTCAAATTCAATCTGCCGCGGCAGTTATTGGTTATGGCGGTCAGATTAACGAGGCAGACTTAGCCAAACCGGCTTATCTAAATTACGCGTCGGGAACCTGGATAGGTCAAAGTGGAATCGATGGCTGGGGCGAGAGCAAGTTGGCAGGATTCAAGAGTGCCAGCCTGGTGGTTGTTAATGGGCTTGGTGTGCGCACCTACATTGCAGCGCAGCGGGATTTAGATGGGAGCCGTGATGTCTATACAACACTCGATCTAAAGCTGCAGCGCACTGTGGAAGAGTTACTTGGCAAACAGCGCGGGGCAATTGTTGTCCTTGAACCAAAGACCGGTTATATTAGGGCACTCGCAAGTTTCCCTTCTTTTGACCCGAACATATTTGTTTCTGCCAGGACCAATCTTGAGTCAGTCCTCAAAGATTCCTCAGCTCCGCTGCTGAATCGCGGCACACAAGGTGTGTTGCCCCCGGGCTCTGTCTTCAAAATTGTCACAATGTCAGCAGCGATTGAAACCGGGTTGTATACAGAACAGACACGCCAGAACTGCCCGGCAACTTGGAACGGTCTCGGTCCTAATTTCATCAAGCATGATTGGTCACCAGTCGGCCAAGGAATCATAACCCTGCATCAAGCTCTCGTTCTTTCCTGTAATCCCTATTTCTGGGATATCGGATTGAACCTGTATAAGCAGCGTCCTGATGCCATCTCTGACATGGCGCGCCAGTTTGGCCTCGGTCAGAGTACGTCATTAATTGGCGGTAATGATGCCCCAGGGCAAGTACCAGATGCGAAGTGGAAAGACTCTCAAGGCCAATCCTGGCAAGCAGGTGACGCAGTCAATATGGCTACGGGGCAAGGCGAATTATTAGCTACACCTCTTCAGATCGCGGATATGATAGCTGCGGTTGCCAATGACGGCGTGATTTACCGGCCAACCGTGGTTGAACGAATTACTGGTACATCTTCACAGCAGGAAGAGGATATCCAACCAACTGTCCTTCGCAAGCTTGAAATTGCGCCTGGTATTCTTGCTTCTGTCCGTGCAGCTATGGTCGATGTGGTTAGTTCGCGTTCAGGTACAGCGAATCAGGTCTTCCGTAATTTCAAGGTTACGGTAGCCGGCAAAACGGGAACTGCCGAAAACCCGGGCGGGAACCCCCACGCCTGGTTTGCCAGTTATGCACCTGTAGATGATCCACAAATCGTGGTGGTCGTAATCATAGAGAATGGAGGCGAGGGAAGTGTCGTTGCTGCACCCATAGCGCGGAAAATCTACGAAGCTTATTTCTCAAGTTCCCTTGCTCATTGATTGAGATATAGCCTTGTTGACACCATTGAGATCTATCTATGCACACAAGAGAATATCCGTCATCTCTAACCCCGCTACCTATGTGCTCGAACTCCGTAGATTCCGCAACCTCGTCGAGACATTCACTGCGATAGACCTGGCGCAGGGTCGGGCAATGAGTGAGTTCACACCGCCGACTGACGGCAATCGCGAGACATGGTGGGCGGACACAGAACCGACCGCCGAAATCGTGATCGAACTGGGGCAGGTCGCCGACGCCGTGCGCATCCGCATCCTCGCCAGCCAGGCGCCGGCTGTGTTGTCGCGGGTCATGGTCTATGCCGCGTAACTCGAAAACATGAACACAATCCGCCAACGCTTCGAATCCGCGCTGAACGGCAACGCGATCGAGCAGCCGATCTACGCGGTCTACGACTGGTTCGTCCGCAACCGGCCCATCGACTGGCCGGGGCTGTTTCAGCAGGGGCTGGGGATCATCGGTCACGCCGACCTGTTGCAGATCGAGCGTCCCAATGTGCAGGTCATTGAGACCTTCACCGATACCGCACAAGGGCGGCGCAGGGATGTTCGCTGGATCACCGATATCGGCGAACTGCACGAGTGGTATCTGGGCGAGTGGCGCCAGGAGTATCTGGTAAAACATCCGGGCGACTATCGCATCGTGGCACACGCGCTGGCGGATCGGCGCGCGCGATTGACGCATGAACCGTACCAGAGTGTGGATGCATTCGTTGGCGAGCGCGGCATCACCCTGGGTCAGATCGGTCGCACACCGTTTCAGGAAGTGCAGATTGACATGGCGGGTCTGGAACGCTTCTCCATCGACCTGGCCGACGGCTGTGACGAGATGCTCGACCTGCTGGAGTTGATGAACGCCCAGAAACTGGAGGATTTCAGGCTGGCAATCCAGGGACCGGCGCCGCACATCAAGCTGTGGGAAAACCTCAGCATCGAGACAATGGGACCGGCCTATTACGAGCGCTTCCTGATGCCCGTCTATCGGAGCATTTTCGAGATCATGTCCGGCAGCGGTAAACGATTGCTCGTGCATTACGATGGCAAATTGCGCTGTATCGCTGACAAGATTGCCGACCTTGACTTTGACGGCATCGATTCATTCA
>CAIXPS010000050.1 GCA_903921365.1 uncultured bacterium
GTCATCGCGACGAAGGTGTCGCCGAACCACTTCGCGCCGGACGAACTGCGCGCCGCGTGCGAGCGCAGCTTGCGCAACCTGAACACGGATCGCATTGACCTGTACCAGTTGCACTGGCCGAACCACGAGACGCCGATTGACGAAACACTCGGTGCGCTCGATGCGCTCAAGGCTGAGGGCAAGATACGGGCATATGGCGTGTCCAACTTTGGCGTCCGTGATCTGGGCGAGGCCGCTGCCGCCGGCAAAGCAATCAGCAGCAACCAGCTGGCGTATAGCCTGCTCTTCCGCGCGCTCGAATACGAAATCCTGCCGTTGTGCCTCGAGCACGATGTGTCGGTGTTGACGTACTCGTCGCTGATGCAGGGGTTGTTGGCGGGTAAATATGCCACAGCGGACGACGTCCAGCCTGACCGCGCCCGCACGCGCCATTACTCCAGCGCGCGCCCGTTCGCCCGTCACAGCGAAGCCGGAGCCGAGCTCGAGACGTTTGCAGCGGTTGCAGCGATTCGCCAGATCGCGGGCGAGCTGGGTCAGCCGATGGCCGACATTGGGTTGGCGTGGTTGATTGCGCAACCCGGTGTTACTTCGGTTATTGCCGGCGCGCGCGACGCGGCACAGGCGCGCGGCATCGCCCGCGCCGTCGACCTGACCCTGTCCGCAGAGACGCTGGCGCGGTTGTCGCAGGTCACTGACGCATTGAAACAGAAGCTGGGCTCGAACCCCGATATGTGGCAAGGCGTGTCGAGGATGCGTTAATCCTATGCGCCTGACAACCTATCGCGATGCAGGTGAGTTTTTGGCGCGGACGCGGGAAGTGCTGGCAAGCAACGAGATTGCCAATAACCTGATGCTGGGTCTCGCTTCACGACTTGCGGCGTCTCCTCAGACGAGTGGGGCGCCGCCGTATCTGGCAACTGTCGACCAGGATGGAGAGTTGATCGCCGCGGCGTTGATGACCCCGCCATATCCGGTGACGCTGTATCGCTCCGATGCGGCTGCCACGCAGGTGGAGGCCGTCTTCGGCTTAATCGCCCGTGACCTGGTTAGTCACAACTGGCCGGTGCGCAGTGTTTCAGGGCGCTCACCCTTTGCCGAGGAGTTTACGCGTGTCTGGGCGGCGCACACGGGCGCGAGCGCCCGTGTCGCAATGCGCGAACGGATCTATGAGTTGCGCCAGGTGATTCCCGCGCGGCCTGTGCCAGGGCAAATTCGTGCCGCCACGCAGGCGGATTTGGAACTGGTGACGCAGTGGGCCGGTGAATTCTTCGCCGAGGCGTTGCCGGATGACCCTCCAGCGGACGCGCGCGACGTAGCAGCGCGCCGCATTGCCAGCGGCGACATCTTCTTATGGGAGGATGGCGGGAGACCTGTCTCGATGGCAGCCAAGACCCGTGGAATGATCACGGTCATTTGCGTCAACCTGGTGTATACCCCGCCGCCGTTGCGCGGGCGCGGCTATGCGAGCGCGTGCGTGGCGGCGCTCAGTCAACACCTGCTGGATGTGGGCTGGAAGAGCTGCGCTCTGTTCACCGATCTGGCGAACCCGACCTCAAACAGCATTTATCAGAAGATCGGGTATAAGCCGGTGTGCGATTTTGATCAATATGCGTTTGACGTCGAGTTGGCTTAAGCGGATGTTGCGATGCTACGCCATGTTTGGCCTCCAACTGAAATGTTAGAAATTTCACAATGTTGACAAATGCATTGGCGTTTGATATATTTTTTGCTGCATTCCCATTCCTCACTATACCCGCTAAGACGCACAACAGACACGCATGTGACGCCGCGAAGGCGCCTCCTAGCTATATCTGATCGGGCGAGATTCTATTTGGTCGTCAACAAGAGGATAGAGACATGGCAAATGGTATAAATGGACTTGGTCAAAACGCAATTGGCATTGATGTCTCATACAGTCAGGATTATCAGGTGAACTGGCAGCAGTTCAGAGCTTCTGGGTTCTCATTCGCCTATATCAAGGCCACTGAAGGCACCGGGATTTTTGACGTGCGGTTTAACAACCACTGGCAGGGCGCCCGTGCAGCAGGCATCCTCCGCGGTAGTTATCATTTCTTTCATCCTACTTTGGACCCACTCGTTCAGGCGCACAACTTCACTACCAGTGTTGGTGTGGGTCAGAGCGATCTGCCGCCTGTGCTTGATATTGAGGGTGATGGCGCTAATGCTTTCCTTGTGAACAACATGGCGGCGAATTTCGACCGCGTGCGCATCTGGCTTGAGACCGTCGAAGGGGCGCTCAACCTTAAGCCCGTGATCTACACCGGCGCGGGTTTTTGGAACCAGGTCATCAACCGCCTGGGCGGCGCGGCGCCGGGATGGCTGAACGGATATCGGCTGTGGGTGGCGAATTTTGTCGGAAGCTACACCGACGGCGTTACTTGGCCGCTGATGCCGAGCGGCTGGGATAACTGGACCTTCTGGCAGTTTTCCAGCCCCGGGGTATGGGGCGTCCCGGATCAAATCCCAGCGATCGCTAAGAGTCTGGATGTGGACTTTTATAACGGCACAGAGGAGCAGTTACGCGCATCGATTGGCGCCGATCCTGGTAGGCCTTTCGTTACCAAGACACCCTTCCACGGCACAAACCAGGAAGTCATCAATGTATTTTTTGCAGCTTTTGGCGAACCAGATTATTTCGATGTCAAAATGGTTAATGCCGGTTTGGCGCAACTCGCACAAAATCGCGAGGCTGCTTATACAGGGCCAGCAGTTGAGGATTTACCAAACTTGAGCGATGCCGACCGGCAGGCGCTCCTGAGTGTCCTGGTAGGGGCCGGGTAACCTATATGACAACTTTCCATGGCACGAATCAGGACGTCATCAATGTTTTCTTCGCGGCCTTTGGCGAACCGGACTATTTCGATGTCAAGATGGTCAATGCCGGTTTGGCAAGTCTCGCTCAGAATCGCCAGGCTGCTTACACAGGCCCAGCCGTTGAGGACTTGCCGAACCTGAGTGATGCTGACCGGCAGGCGCTCTTGCAGGTATTGGCGCAACCGGTAAACTGGCCTGAGTTTGGTTTCACTGCTGATAAAACGAGCATCCAGGCGGGAGACCCGGTGAAATTCAGTTGGAAGGTCAGCGATGGGGTGGAAGGCGTTTACTTCTGGAACGGTCTTGCGTTTGAGGGAGTAGGTGGAACGGATTCCCGCACGGTGCAACCCCAGAAAACGTCTGATTACCGGCTGAAAGTAGTAGCCAGACATGGTCAGGAGTTCATCAGCACCCCCATCCAGGTGGTTGTGACCGCCAGGTCGAAGCCGTGCATTGGTGTGAATGTCATCTCTAACGGCGACGCGGCGCGGGCTGCGATTGCCGCCGGTTGCAAGTTTATCTCGGTGACTTTCAATCCAGACTTGGCGCGTGAGTTAAAGCAACAGCATCCTGATGTGTTGGTTGCCAGCCGCGCAAACTTCTACAAGGGGCATCTCCCGTCGCTGGCTGAGTTTCGCGACAAACATGGTTACGCACTGAGCACGCCTGGCATGATCGTTTATGGCGTCAATGAGAACGATCAGATAGGCGACGGTGGGCAATCAGGAGAGCGTCCTGATGAGATACGCAAGCGTTCTGAGTGGGACGCGCAGATGTGGCAGGTCTGCAAGGATGCCGGGGTAATATTCGCGGGCGGCGGCTACGCGATGGGTGGGCCGAACATCGTTGTGCCTGTAATCCGTGCAGCCATGAAGCAATACTACGCGCCGCTGTTCAACGCTGGCATGTGGTTCAACCAGCATATGTATAGCGGGAACGATCATTCAAACACCCCCATCAAGACGCGCATTTTCAACACGACGCCGTTTACAGTAACCTGGGACGGGATAACGGCGACAGGGCGGCGGACATGGTGGCTTGAGGAACGCCCGCGATTCTACCTCCAGTGGTGCGGGTTTGATGGCGATAAGTCCACGTTCATCTCAGACGAAATCGGCGTAGACAATCCAGGGCCGTTCTCAGACTTTGGATTCACGGCTCAAGAAGTTGGCGCATGGTGTGCACGCTGGCAGGCTATCAACTCGGAGCCGATGCCGGATGGCGCGCATGGCGCGTACAAGGTGATCGGCGGTGCGCTGTTTCAGTCGGGCGATCCCGGCACATGGAAGGCGTTTGAGGTCAACCGATACTTCGACGGCATCAAGGCCGCGGGGGTGTGGTAGCGTCAAACTGTCGTTATGCACTCAGTTGAGCGTTGAAGGAGAAGGGATATGAGCACTGTGAATGACCTGGAATCTGATGTTATTAAGGCCGCAGACGAAATGGCTGAGAATCTGCATCTGTTTGGCGCACAACCCGAGCCAACAGATGGCAATGAACCGCTGGTCGTGATGAAGCCGCGCGTGTTTGTCATCAATTTCGACCCGATCGTGAATGTGTCAACGGGTCTGCGGTTGACCCAGCAGATGGGCTGGCGTGACATCAACGAATTGATCCCAGGGTACATTGCAGACATAAACGAGTGCAGCAACGGGTTGGTCCAGTACAACGTGGTGGGGCGCGTCGACGTTAATGAATTTCCGATAATGAAAACGCCAATGGGTGTGTCCCAATTTACCCCGGATAGGTATCAGTCAGTTTTGCACAATCCATCACCTGCGGATTCACATGTCCAGATTGATTATGGCCGCATCCTGTCAGACCATCTCCTGATCGAGCGCGTCATGCTGGGTGAGTTTGATGAAGTATGGGCGTTTGGCGGGCCATACTTTGGCTTTTTGGAGTCGACTATGGCGGGTATAGGGGCGTTCTTCTGCAACGGGGAGCCCATTCCAAACTCACCCAGCCCGCGCAAGTTCGTGGTGATGGGTTTTAACTACGACCGCAGCCTCGGCGTCGGCCAGATGCTGGAATCCCTTGGGCATCGCGCTGAGACGACGCTTGCGCAACAGTTTCGCTGCATTGATTTCTGGAACTGGGCATACCAGGATGGCAATACGCGCAACCCCAAAACAAAAGAGTTGAGCGCGTTGAATCTGCTCGAACGCTTTTTCTGCTTCGATCAGATAACGCCGGGGCAATCCAATGTCGGCACGATGCACTATGCGCCGAATAGCACAACGGACTACCAGTGGGATTTGACGACGCCGGTGCTTTCCTGCGCGGATGATTGGCTGCAGTTTCCAAATCTACCCAACCCGCCGCACTTCCGCGCGATGTCAACGCAGGACTGGGGCGGCGGTGATATCCGTGCGCACCACAAGTTTTGGCTCTCGCATTTGCCCAAGGCTGCGGGGAGCATGCGCGGTGTGCGCAATAACTGGTGGCACTATGTCATTGATCCGAATAATGTAGGCTGATGCGGTCTTTAGTTCGGATGTGCCAAAAATAGCCGGTTATCCCGCGATGGGCGATGGTATGGTGGCGTTCCTGCCGCTTAGTTCGATCGCCAGGTCTACCACGTGTGTTGTCTCGAAGAAATCAAGATACAGCAGCGAGATTCGGTTTTCACCAGTGAACATATTGGCGAAGTTGTTGAGAACGATAGCGTCCAGGTCCTTATCGATTCTCTGGCTCAGGTCAAACAGGGTTTTCCAGCCCAGCGAATCGTCGGTCTCTTTGAGCTTTATGACAGAAAATAGCGCCAGATTTCCGAGAACAGGCGTCGCCAGTTCCAACGGTATTTTCCAATTTCTGATCGGTCCAGATAGGCTGCCGCCCACGATCTTCACGGCGTCGTCGCCGTTAGGTGTCAGCGTCATATAAAGGGCAAATGGCAGATCGCGGTCGATTGCGCACTGAAAATGCTGTTTTTGTGAGGCGGTATTGTCTTGTGGGTTGTCTTTGTTTGAATAGTAGCCAGACAAGACGCCGTTATTGCTATCGCTGTCGGGCGGGCTGTAAGGCGCCGGCCAGAATACGGGGTCGCTCGAATTGTCGTTCACCAGGATGATGCGTGATTTAGCTTCACCACTCTGTTGAATGATGTCGTCATAGGTCTGGTTGAAGGGATTATTGGCGCGCGCCTTCATAACGAGGGGCCGATCACCGGGACGGGCAAACGCGCAGAGCACCGAAACGTCTGAGAGGAAGCACGCATTGTGATAGAGCAGGTGGAAAATGGCCGTAGCCGGCCGATACACCCCGATTGTCGTGACCCCGCTGCTGCTCCAGTCCCCGGTCACTGGAATATCGCCGGCCTGGCCGAAGTGGATGCTTTGATCCGCACAGTTTGGCGGGGTATAGTCCTTGAGGTGGAACGTCTGGTCACCCGGCCGGTAGACGCCAACGGAATCCCAGCCTTTCCCAGACCAGTCCCCGACCACAGGAATATCTCCGGGCTGGCCGAACTGCACCGTGAGATGCGGGTCGCCTTGTGAATTGCTGTTGCTCAGGTAAAACGTTTGGTTACTCGGCCGATACACGCCGACGGAATCGTACCCCTTACCGGTCCAATCGCCAGCGACAGGAATATCTCCCGCCTGCGCAAACGAACACGGGAACACAGTTATGGCGCCGTCAGGCGCGTTGCTGCTGGACAGGTAGAAATTGCATTCGCCGGGCCTGAAAATCCCAATGGTGCACTGGCCGTCGCGCGACCAGTTTCCCAGAATCGGGATGTCGCCGGGTAAGCCAAATTTCACCTTTAGTTCTGGTTCGCCCGATGCTGTGCTATTTCTCAACAGAAAGGTGGATGTGCTTGACTCGTAGACGCCCAGGCCGAAGAGATTCCTGGTATAGGCATACGGTCCCAGCTTTGCTTTGACCAGATCGGCAAACTCGGCATACTGCTGATCGCCAAAGCCGACCCAATGACCCAGCGTGGCAAACACGATTTCCCCGTCGACGCCAGCCATGAAGTCAGCAATTTCCTGGAGAATATCCTTGTAGTTGATCCCTTTCAACCCGTGGAAGGAGTAGTATTCCGTGTCCTTTTTATCAAAGAACACACGGAGGTCGAAACCGCGAATTCCCTGCGCCAATTGCTGCGCAATCGTTTGCCCGGTTGCTTTTGCCATGCCGTGGATGGCCGGAAAAGCGGCGTTTTGGATGTCATCTATCTGTTTGGCGAGTGTGTCCCCGATGAAGCCGACCCCGGCGATCTTTTTTCTGACCTGTTCCAGTTCCACTGAAATCCGCGTAAATACAGCATTGCGCGCATCAGGCACCATCTCGTTAACCAGTTCATTGGTCGCAGAATCGTGTGACGCGGGCAGGCAGATATGCCGCAGCTTCTTGCCGTGAATAGCGGGCGTCAGATGCATCCAGTTCTGGTAATCCATATTAAAGTGTCGCCTCCAGATGTTTTAATATGAGCGGATAGACGTCCCGCGCCGCATTCTTGCCGAAAATGCAATCGAGATGTCCGTAATGTGGAATGAGGTAGCGTATGCCACAAACTCAGTGATTAACCAATTCACAGGCCGCACATCTCATCGGCGCCGTCATTGTCAACAGTCTGCGCCAACTGCACCATGGCGTGACGAAGTTGCGAGTAGGCATCGTCAAACGCGCGCATGGCCGCGCGAAACTCGCGCATGGCCTCTCGTTGCGATCTCACAGCTTTGGCTTCGCCGGGGATTTGCGAGCGGACGTTCTCCGATGCCTTGAGGCACGCCTCGTAAAGCGTCCGGGTCTCCAGCATTGGCTCGATGTTCAGTTCCGATCGCAGGGCGGCGCGGCACGCTTCGTACTGGCGCAACGCCAACGCGCGCTGGCCTGATTGCATGCACAGTCGCATCATCTGGCGGTGAATGTCTTCGCGCAACGGGTCGTGACGCAGGATGCGCTGGCCGTACAACAGGCTTTGCTCGTAAGCGCGATGATGCAGGCTATAGTCCATCACATGGGTCAGACCGTTCAAGTAGAGGCACTGAAGGCGCTCGCGCTCCTGCACCGCCCAGTCCTCATAGAAATTTTCGAGCAAATCGGCGGTGTAGAGGCTTAACACCTCCTCGACGGCAGTCGCCTCAGCAGCAGAGATGGACTGTACCGGACAAGAGATGAAGCGAGTCACCTGCTCCTCAAACGCCTTCACGTCAAGCCAGTGAGTGCTTTCGCAGTTGAAACGGATGCCCTCCTGCGGCAAGGTGGTCAGGTACGTTCCGGGGGGCACGCCGGGCGGCTCCAGCACTCGGCGCAAGCGCCACACCGCCGTATTCAGACAACTGCGGGCGCGCTCTTCGCTAAACTCTCTCCAGAACAGGCCAGCGAGGAAGTCCCGCGTGTCGGTGTGGCACTGCTGCAGGACGAGGTATGCCAGGAGCGCCTGCACGCCACGCGTCAACTTTGGCGTGGCTGGCGTGGAAATAGCGTCGTCATGCATGACGCGGACATTGCCGAACAGGAAGACACGTAGAACACTCATGGTATTCCTCCAACCAATACAGACCACAAAACGACGACTTCAGGCACAGCAAACCAGGATGCCGAGTGCTGTGCGCATCACTTTGATAGACGGAGTTTCCAAGCGTTTTTCGATAGATTGAGGGCAATGAGGGTAAGAGAAGCGATGATGAGAGAACAGTAGGTCGAATGTCTTCGCCGGATGAATTTGTTCATCGGACGAATGCCCTGGCAAAAGGTCGTGTGAGCGAACCCGCCTGACCGCTGCAGTGTGGGTGAGGAAAGTGGCATGATGTTAGCGGCAATCTGATTATCTGTCAACATCGTGAAAGTCGCTACACCACTTTACCTTCCTTAACGTATTCGCGCAGGATCGCGGCTTCCAGTCGCTTGATGTTGAGGATGCGGGACTGGTCTGCCAGTGCTTCTACAGCGCAAAAATGCGTGACGTTCATGATCCCGGCGCCGGTGATTTCGAAGCGGGCAGCCACCTGCTGCCAGTCAATATCCTTCGCAATCTCAATCTGTGGCGGGAAGGCATTGCGCCATATCTCGAAGCGCTCTTCGGAGCGCGGCATCGGGAAGTGGATGACACACTGGAACCGGCGTATAAAGGCGTCGTCGATGTTGCCGCGCTGGTTGGTGGCCAGGATCACCAGCCCGGCGTAGGTCTCGATGCGCTGCAGCAGGTAGGCGACTTCCTGGTTGGCATACTTGTCGTGGGCGTCGCGGATGTCCGTGCGTTTGCCGAAGAGGGCGTCGGCTTCGTCGAAGAAGAGTATCCAGTTTTTGTTCTCGGCTTTGTCAAACAGCCGTGACAGGTTTTTCTCAGTCTCACCAATATATTTGGACACCACGCGCGACAGGTCGATCCGGAAAACATCTTTGCCTGTCTGCTTGCCCAGCAGGGTAGCGGTCAGGGTCTTGCCAGTGCCGGGCGGTCCGTAAAACAAGGCGCGGTAGCCGGGTTTGATTTTCTTCTTCATGCCCCAATCGTGCAACAGCATGTCGTTGTGCTTGATCCAGTTCTCGATCTCGCGAATCTGCCGCAGGGTGTTGGGGTGGAGCACCAGGTCGCCCCAGTCCATCTCGGTTTCGATGTGCTCGGCGGGGAAGTCGATGCTGAAGCGTGGTTTGCTCACTGTGCCGGTTGTGAGTTGTTCCACAATTTCGGGGTCGAGGATCAGGCGGCCGCTCATCAGCGGTTCGCCCTCGCGCACCGGTTCGAGCCAGAGGATGTGCTGGCGCGCGAACCAGTGTTCGCTGCTAAGGAGGCACTGCACTTCCAAGCGTTTCTCAAGGTCATCGCCAGCGAGGACAAACTGCGCCGTCTCGCCGGTGGGCAGGATGCCGCGATGGTTTGTGCCTTTGACGCCGCCGAACTCGGGGAAGTCGCCGCCTTGAGGAAGATATTCGGCGATGATCTTGTTTAAGAAATAGGGTTCGACATGGGGGACCAGTGCCAGCAATAGCAAAATATACTCATCGAAAGAAGGTTGATGAGCTTTGATAAACATCGCAAAGGGCGACTCGTCTTTAAAGTAGGCAATTCCGCCAATATCAATTTCACTTACCTGGCCAGTGTGCACCTTGAATCGGCCGGCGATAACGGTCTGCAGATAAACAAGCGCAGCACTGAGGGAGGGTGAATTCATGTGATTGCGAGTTGATGAAGCGTTCTTTACCCTGCCGGCTATAACTGTCTCGCTTTACCTGCATAAAGCTGGGCAGAAATCGCCAGATACTCACGCATTTTGACGATTTTGAAATGCGAGCTCTGGAAACTCCCACCCAACGGTAAAGCGGGAAAGAGGCCATACACGTCATCATATTCAAGGATCTGGTTTGTCTTTGATGTCTTATATACATCGAAATAGGCGGATTCCAGGAATGAATCCATCGTTGCCAGGACATTCATGAAATCGCAGAAATCAAACCTGCCTTTATAAAGATATCCCGAAATCGGATCGAGCTGATAAATCTTGCCATTGTGAGAATAGCAAATACTTCCCAGAGCAGTTCTCATAAACGCAAAACATTGTTTGCCATTTAGACCCCATTCGGAAAGTGTCTGGAAATGTGCCCGCGGAAGCGTTGTCAGAAAGAAATCATCGTGATATGCACACTGACCTTCCGTTTGCAGAAACTGGGCAATGACAGGCGGGGCTTTGTCGTCTGACAGAAGGGATAGTTCCCTGGCACTGAATGGCTTGGCCTTTCTGCTTCTTGGATACTTCTCGAGGAATTCTGTGATGTCACACATAACACATCATGGATTTAACTTTACATTGACATTTGCGGTTGGCTGTACATCAGCAGCTTTCGAATCGACCTCTGCTATTCTATCTTTCCATTGTGAACCAATGGATGAATTGATTGCGGAATTTCCAAGCACGCCAGACTGATCACCATAAACGGTCGCGCTACCACCAGCCACTTGGTCAACCGTGTGCAGGACGGCTTCGCCCCTAGTCGCACGACTGACGATCAACCTCTCGGCAATCGACAGGGCTAGTGTTTTCCCAGTTGCCTGTGTGACTTTACCGTTAGCATCCGCATACTTAAGAAGCGATGTTTTATCGGAAGCAGTAAGGCCGCTGATCGCGTTTACATTAGCGATGATTGTTTTAGCGAACTCATCAATTCTTCGCTTATCAGAATCTACGCTTCGACTCTCACGCCCAAAGGCTGTAAATCTCGCCCGATTCTTCTGCCAGTCACCCACTTTCATCGCCGTCAGTGTTGACTGCTGCATGGCAATCTGTCGCTTAAACTCGACCGGGTTGCCGCTAATATTGAAGGTGATCACAGCCTGCGGCATGGTGGCTTTCTTTGTTCCACCCGTTTCATACATGATCTGAACCAGCAGAACAACGATATCATCCCTTAGTTTTTCGTTAGCTGGTTCCAGCGCCGGGTCGTTCTTGTTGATGTTGCTCTGTAGTAAATTCCCCTTACTGTCTGCCTGGCCGATCAGACCGACTACTTTCGCAGAAGGCGGGGGATTCGCGCCGCGGAACCTCGTCAGAGCGCCATCGAGGCGTGCCGGGGCACTCGCCAACATCACGCTACTACCCTCGGCGTAGATGCGATGGCTTTCGCTGCTGACGGAAAACGTCTTCGGCTTGAAGAACAGGCTTTTCGCCTTGTCTTTGAGGCTTTGCAGCATGTTTCCCAGCCACGCCACAATTTTGTCCAATCCCTTGTCAATCGGCGCGCGAATCTTCTTGACCACCCCCACCAGTTTCTCAGGGATGTTGCCCAGCCCGGCGAACTTGGCCAGGAATCCGATGACCACCACCAGCGTGTTGGCAAGTGTCTGCTCGACCTTCTTAGCCGCCGGTTCCACCTGGCCGGATGCGATCGCGGAGATGGAATCGATAAAGGACGCGACGACGGCGCCGATCTGTTTGGCCTTATCGATGAAGAATGTCACGGTGTTGTAGATGGCAATGATGGCCTGGATGATGGCGCCCGCCGGGTTCAGCATGCTCACAAGCTTGACGACGGCGGCCTTTACCACTTCGGTCGTAATCATCTGGGTGACCTGTGAGATCAACTGGTCTTTCAGTTCAGTCAGTTCGGTCTTGATCTGCTCCCATGCAGCGGCGGGGCCGTCCTTTACCAGCGTCACCAGGATCGCCGCGGTTTTTTCGATGACCACCAGCACCGGCTCCGGGATGATCTTCAGCAGCTTGGTGCGGATGTTTTGCCATGTCAAGCCGAGGACTGACAGCACAAGTTTGATGATTTCCATCAGGCTAAACGACTGCGGGATGTACACCCCGGCCTCGCCCAGCGGTCCGGTAAGCCATTTGATCAGCGCAGTCTTCAGGTGATCGAGAATGTGGTCTGCAAACATCTGGAAGCCCAGTTTGCCCGCGCGCACCAGGTTGCCGACAAACCCGATCGGGTTCTTCAGAATGGTTGTGAACGCCGCCCTGGCCTTGGCGATATAGGGCATGACGCCGGGCGCGACGACCGAGAACAGAATCTCCAGCAGGCTGATGACCTGGTTGAGCCCCCAACTTAAGAATTCGGTGGCGATATTGACAAACGCCCCGACGACCTTGCCGAAGGCGCCCACCACGGTAATGATGTCCTGGAAGGTCAGCGATTTGAGCGTGTCGATGATCTTGATTGGGATGCTGCGCGCGAAGCCCAGCAGACCCGCCAGTGCGCCTTGGAACCACGCCCAGGCGCGCGCGATGGCGTTGCCCTTTTTGATGTTCTCCCAAATCTCTTCCTGCCCGATCAGTTTCATGAACCCGCCGATAAGGGTATCGGCGGTGCGGGGCACGGCTTCGCCCGTGATGGGGTCCTGGCCGAGAATGGCCTTGAGAAGATCGTAGCCGCGCGTGCCCTGTGCGAGGGCGGCCAGCGGTTTCAGGATGGCATCTTTCACCATCTTGAGAATCTCGATGACAACGCTGCCAGCGAAAGAGATCAGGCGCGAGATCGGGGCAGTGAAGATGGCTTTAGCGCGATCCCATACGCCTCCCAGGTCAAAGATGTCGCGCCAACCGAGTGAGTCCATAAAGCGCTTCAGGCCTGCGACAATATCACTGCCGATGTCGCCGAGTGTGGCAATCTTTTGTTCTACCCACGCAGCAGCCTTGTTGATTACGCCGTGGTTATCGAGCGCCTGGGTGATCAGCGCCCCACCTGGCACGAGTTCAATCAAGGCGCGCAGGATGTTGGCCGCGCTGCGGTCGACGGAGCGCATGTTGATCGGGTTAAACCCCATCAGAACGGTCAGCATGCGGAAGCCTGGGATGTAGTTGGCTTTGTCGGCAAAATAATCCAGTGCATCCTGCAAGCCGAGGCGCTGCACCGGGGGCGGGGTAGTGGTGGTCGATATCTGCGGGCTGCGTTGCACGGCATGGCCCTGCTGGATGGTGTGCGTCAGCTCATGCGCCAGGAGTTGTTTGCCCTCGCCTGTGCCGGGCTGGTACTGGTCGCGCGAGAAAAAGACGTTGTTCTGATAAGTAAATGCGCGCGCGCTGAGCTGATTGCTCAGGCTGGCGGCGCCGGCATCGTTGTGGATGCGCACATTGCCAAAATCGGCCCCGAAGCGCGGCTCCATGTAACTGCGCGTATCGCTGGAGAGCGGCTGGCCGCCGCCGGCGCTGCTAAGAATCGCCGCATGTGTGCCGGCAGTGACGGCGGGCGCCCCTTCGCCGCTGCGTTGCAGCTTTTCATCCCCTGCCGGGGCCTTTTGGATTTTCTCGTCCTCTTTCTTCTGCAGCTTGTCGTCGGGCAGGCGCTGCACTTTATCTTCCTTCGCAGGTGACGTGGTCGCAGGCGCAGGCATGCGCATCACCTTGTCCGCCATCTGATCGGCTTCCTGCTCGAACTTGTCACCAGGCTTGTTTACCGTCAGTTTCGCCTGGATTGCTGGCGCAAAAAAGCCGCCGCCACTCGCCTTTGCAAAGAATGGTTCGCCGTGCGTCTGCGTCGCAGTCGTCGAGGTGGTTTTGGATGTGCTTTCCGCGCTCGTTTTCATGGTATATACAAACGGCCTCGCCCTAACGCCACTCCACCCACAACATCCGCTGCATCCACGGCAACTGGATCATCGAAAGGTTCCATGGCAACTGATCGAGCAGGAAGTCGTAGCCGCTGGTTTCCACCTGCAGCAGCCACTCACCGTTGCGTTCAGATAGTTTGCCTGGGCGCACCAGGAACGAACCACGCAATCCGTCGGGGGAGGTATCGCGCAGACTGTCCCAATGGTGAATCACCGCGCTGAGCAGCCCGGCGGCTTCGTCCATTTCGGCGCTGGTCAGTTCAACGCTCGCATCCACCGGCGCATCCAGCGGCCATCCGCACAGCACCTTCGGAAGCGCCAACTCATATTCAGGCGCACCCTGGCGCCCGGTAGCCAGATAGTAGAGCACATGCAGCGCTCGTTCGGGTTGTGCGAGGGTATCCTCGATAGCGATGCCAAGGGCTGTGAAAAATTGCGGCAGGAAGGGGTGCAACAACACCAACCCGGCCAGGTTGAGATACAGGCCGTTTTCTATATCAATGGGTGGATACGTTCTTGGTAGGGTGGGAACATTGGCGGCAGTTTCTAAGCCGATCCACACTGTGCCTGGCTTGTTTTCCTGTGTTAACGCGCCTGGGGGGGCGGTTGATGTTTGTTTGGGTGTTCGACCCTTTGGCGGGGGCGGCAACGCTTCAATATCCGGGAACACGTCCGGCCATTGGCGCCGCAGGATCGATGCCAACGCTGTCCGTCGCTCCAGCGACATCGGCGAGTTGCCCCAGGCAGTGCGCAGCAGCGCCGCTGCTGTGACATCAGCCCGCGTAACTACTTTGGCAAATACAGATTCCCAAACCTGCCTTTCAAAAGCAAAAGCACCTGCCTCTTCACGGGATGCCCGCTGTAGCACCGGAATGATTTCGGCCATCACTCGAACCGCCTCGGGCGCCAGACGCGCCAACAAAGTCTGTAGAAAGTCACGCGTGAACTGGATTGTCAGGCGTCTGCGCGCATTCGCGCTGTTCAACGCACGCAGAATCGCGCGTTGTTCACCCGCGCCAGCCGCGGTGTCGCCGTTCACGTCCCGCCATACTGCCAGGATGACCTGCTCCAGGCTTTGCCCCTCAGGTAATTGAAACGACCAGGGCAGGTTGCCGCCGCCCAGGAAAAAGGCCAGGGCTGTTGTGATGTGCTGCAACTCGCTGACATAGGACACATTCGCCCGCGCCTCACTCTGCAGTGGTGGCCCCAGCCCTCTGGCAGCCGAACCGGGCAAGACATGCCCTGAAGAATCGAACGCGGCGCGGCTGGAAGCGCTGTCCAGTTGCTCTGTCGTCTCAGGTAGATCGGGCGAGTCGAAGATATCCAATGCCCACCCGTCGGCTTCAATGCCCAACCAATCGTTATCGGGCGTATCCTGGCGGGTTGGCTCGCCAGCGTGCGTGCTCGGCTCCCGTTCGATCAATTGGTGCGGCTGCCCCGCGGTATCCGGCGGTGTTTGCCGCCGGTGTCGTTGAAGAGTCGCGCGGACTGATTCTGATGAAGCGCGATGTGGCGCTGTCACAGCGCTTAACGCCCGGCCCAGTTCGGCGGCGATGCGTCCAGGCAGATCGCGCTCCAATTGTTCAAGAGTGATGTCGCCGGCGTCGATGTCCAATCTCTCGATGACCAGACGCTCATCAGATGGATCAAATCGACGTAACACCCGCTCGATGACCGGCGTTAATTCGTTCTGGCAGAGTCCCGCCACGATGCGCTGTACTGCAAACCCATCCGTCTCGGCGCCGTTGACGTGGATTTGCAGTACCTGCCGCTGGATCACCAGCGGGCTGGCAAGCGATACTGGCATGGTCATCCCTTAACCGTTATCGTCCCATCAAGCGTGACAACGCAACCTTTTTGAGTGAAAGCAGTCAGCCGGACGCGCTTGATCAACGGCGTCAGTATCGCGATCTGTGTCTTGACATTCTGGCCAAGGAGCACAGACGGCGACGCGTCCTCAACCTCCCACATATACTGCGCAGGCTGATCGTTTCCACCCGCGCTACCGTTTAGGATAGCCACGTTTTGTTCCATCTTTCCATCCATCTTCAGGACAGCATCCGTGCCGTCGCATTTGGGTCTCCAGTCAGGCTTGGCATCGCACTTGTTGGCTGTTTTACAGCCGAATGGGGGGATCAAGATGTCTGATTTCTGGTTGCCGGCCTGCAGATGCATTTGCGTTCCGTTTAGGGTGTAAACCACAGTGCGAGTTTCGATAAACTCACCGTAGCCATAGGTGATCTCCAGGGCGATTGTGAAATCGGCGAATTTATCGCAATTGAAGTGTTCGATCACCAGGGTCTGTGGCCCATTGGCGTCGCTGGGACGATAGGACAAACTGAACCAGTTATCGGCCTTCGCCTGATCAACGATTGCCTTGTTGATGCCATCAAGCCAACCCTGCACAGTCTGGGTGAAGTTACCATTCAATGCAACCTGGTGGGCGGCGATGTCCACGCCGCCAATATCCAGGCCTCCAATCTGTATCGGCGCGCCGTCCGTCCCGGCGATTGTGAATTGCCTGACCCTGCCTGCATAATTCGTCAACGGATGCTCTTTTCTTGGTTCGGGCAGCCAGAAGAGATAACCACACTGGATCGCTTCGCCGCTGCACGGCAGGTTGCAGCAATCATGCTGTACTGATGTAGTAGCCGGGCAATTGTGCGCGTCTGTGACTTGAATGTCAACCGCCTTCCCGTCAGCAATCGGATCGGTGACAAACCTGACGTCCTTGTCGCCTGGTATAGCCACGCCGTTCACCTTATAAGGCGCCGTGCCGCCGGTGATGAGTAGTTCAGCGGTATAGGTCTTGTTATCACCACTGCATGTGTACTTCTGCGCGTGTATCTGCAACTGTTCAGCGATTGTGACGACCTGCTGCACGGACTCGATCCCGTTTGCATCCCTGATCGTTATCACATACTCTTTCGGTCTCGCGTTAAGCAACAACGGCCCGGCTAGCGGCTGATAAGCGGCACCGTCGATGCTGGCCTCAAATGGCGCGCTGCCAGTTACAGGCGTGAGTATGACCTCCGCCTGCTGCTTGTCATTCGCACAACCGGTCTGCATCGAAAAGGTCGGTTGCGATTTGAGCGCAAATACATCCTCGATTGTGGCGGAGCACTGGTTATCGGTAAACGCAGTGAGGCGCACCCGTTTTGCGAGCGGAGCCAGTGTGGAAAACTCTATCGTGGCCGGATTTCCCGTCGACAATGAGGGTATCGCGTCATCAACCTGCCATAGATACTCGCTGATCTTGACATCTCCTGCTGGGAATGCCGTCAAGGTCGCATTATTCTGACTTGTTTTAGCCTCGATCTTCAGCCCAACACCGGCGTCCCCGCACTTTTGTGTCCAGACAGGTATGGGATCGCACTTGTTGGCTGTTTCGCAATCATATGGCGGGATCGCGATGTCTGACTGTAGATCTCCCATGCCCAGATGCATTTTGGTTCCAGTGGCGTCATAAGTCACAGTGCGATTCTCAACAAAGTCACCGATGGCATACGTGACGTCCACCTCGATTGTGAAAGCGGCAAAGTCGCCGCAGGCGTAATGCTCGATGAAAAGCGTCTGCAGGTGGTTGTTGTCGCCGGGGCGGTAAGACAGACTGAACCAGTCCCCATCATTCAGGTTGTTTGTGATTGCCTTGTTGATGCCGCCAAGCCAATCCTGTGCGGTTTGCGCAAACTGGTTGTTCAAGTCGTCCGGTTTGGCTGATATGTTCAGGCCTCCAATGACCACTTGACTGCCGTCCTTCCCTGCAATTGAGAACGATTTGATACTTGCCTGATAATCCGTCAGAGGACGCTCTTTGGTTGATTCGGGCAGCCAGAAGAGATATCCACAGCGGACCGCCTCGCCTTTACATGGCAGGTCGCAGCAATCATGCTGTACCCGTGTATTAGCCGCACAACCGAACTTGTCCGTGACTTGAATATCAACAGACTTCCCACCAGCGATTGGATCGGTCGAGTACTTGTCGCCCTGGAACTCGACGCCGTTAGCGCTGTAGGGTAGCGTCCCACCAGTGATAGTGAGTTGAGCCTTGTAAGTCTTGCCATCCTCGCTGCATTCGTAAATAGGATCGCTTACCTTAAGGGGTTCACTGATCAGGATGTCCTGGGTGACCGATTCATTCTCATCGGCGTCCCGGATCGTTAGCTTGTGAGGACCGGCCCCCAGGCGTATTGCGCCTGTGAGAGGCTGATAATCTCCTCGGTCAACGCTGACTTCATATGGCGGTATCCCAGCCGCCGGGGTGAGGGTAACGTCAGCTTCATTACTCTTATCGTCGGCACAACCGATCCGCAGCGTAAAGGCCGGCGTTTGTTTTGGCAGGACAAACTGAATCGGCGCGCAGTCCGAGCAGCATACGTACGGCAGGAAGAAGTCGGCAATCACGACGCCTTTGGCAAGGGCACTAACCGCTTTTTCAAGCACCGCGCCGTTCAACGCCTCGATGGGGATAGAAGTTTCGTGATAAACAATGATGAAGGATCCACCCAGCGGCACACCCGCCTTATGCTGGATACCGGGATGCTGCTGGAGGAAATGTTCGAGATACTGGCGGCGCTTGGCATCCATGAGGCGGCGCTTGTACTCTTCGATCAATGCCTTGAACGCATCCGGCCGGGACTGCCCGATGATCTCATCCATCCGGTCATACAGTTCTTCCCAGGCCAGCCCCTGATCTTTGGCGTCAGCGCCCTGTTTCTCAATCAGGGGTTTGGCGATTGTGGCGTGTGCCACCAGGTTGATAAAGCTGTTCTGGAAACCGTTGTAATCGAACTGGGCAAGGTCAACAGTCAGCCGTTTCGACATGTCTGCCATTGAGGCAATAACGTCTGCGATGGCTTTGTCGAGTTCGGTCAACGGCGCCAGGTTTAACACGGCGATGTTGAATGGATCAACCGCGCTGACGGCTTGAGATGCCAGGAGCCGGTCCTCAAACAGGCGCCCGAAGGTGTTGGGGAGCACCATGGTATCCGGGGAGCGCAGGACTACCAGGGAATGCAGTGGTTTTACCGGCGTTTTGACCGGCGAGTCGATTTGGCGGGGCAATCTGTAGAGATAGGCAGTCTCCTGGCTGAGGAAGCTGTTCAAATCATCTTTCAACGTCGCGTACAACGTATCCAGATCCTGGAACCGGCAGTCGTCCGCAGCCGGGATCATGTCCAGTTTTTCATCGAATACGCCAGTTCGCAGCGCGATGACCTCGATCGGCAGGCGATAGCGCAACTTGAGCGTCTCCAGCGCCTGCAAGACCTTCAGATAATCCTGCCCCAGATGGCCCTCGATGCGCAGGAAGTTGTTCGGTTCGAGGTCATAACGCAAAGCGTCTTTGACCCAACTCGGCGCAGCAGGGATATATTCGTCTGAGCGATAGCCCAGGTTCTGGTTTGCCCGGCCACGACGCGTTTTTTCGGCGTTCCACAGCGTGTTCAGCGCTGGCGCGCCGTCCTGGCGATAGTAATACGGGATGGCCTTGTCGGACAGGCGCGCGTCGCCCAGCTTGCTTGGCGTAATGCGCATGCCGTTCTGTGTATTGTCTCCGGCGGTTTTTGGCGGCGGCGGCTGGTCGGTAAACTGCGCAATCATCTCGACGAGGCGCTGGAACAACAGACGCACTTCATCGCTGCGAGCATCACACCCGTTTGTCCCTTCGGTGGCCGATGATGCGAGGAAGGGTTGGCGATAATGGTCGGCTGTCGGATCGAGCGGCATGCCCAGCATCAGGTGGCGCGGGAATAGTTCCTGCGGCGGGCAGCACGCGCATAGCAATTCCGCGCCAGCCCAGCGAAACTCATCATAGGCCTTGATCAGGTCGTCGAATAAATCATAGTAGTGTTGCAGGGGAAGCGCCTGGGCAATAACGACGGGCGCAGTATCGAGAAACCCAAACGTTGCTTTGAATTTCTTTATTGGATCTGGCAGATCCTTATAAACGTCCTTCAAAATCGGCTGAAAGGCGCTGTAAGCTGCGCGTAACGCCGTATCAAGCGTATCAACCAGTTTCCATTCACGAAACGGCAGAAGAAAGCCGAACAGCACATCGTTTGTCGACACGAGGGGCGTGTTCGGCACATCATAGCGCGGCATGCGGATGTCTTGCAGGCCAAGCCTTTCATTTAGCGCATCGACCAGATCAGATTCTGTTATCCCGGCGTCGAGACCCTGCGAAGTCGCGATGATATTCGTCAGATCTGCGGTCTGAATCAACAGCTTGCGAATCGTCACCGTAACCTGTGAGCCCTTGTCATCGCAATTGTCCGGGCTGCAGTTGCGCAACCCCTCACGATCGAGCTCCACAAAAAGCACAACTGCCTTATCCAGCAGGAATGCATTGGTGAGGGGAAGCGCATTTGAGTTTGGCGTGACGGCCGGGACGAGTTCCCATAGCGTCGCGGCATTGTCTTTGAAGGTTGGGTACGCCACATCGTCGGGCAGGCGGTATACGCGATACGCGCCGAGGATCAGGTCCTCCTCCTGTTCGACGATAAGGTAACCCTGCGATGTCACTCCGCAGCCCTTTGACAGGTGAATTTGATTTTTCGCTGGGTCGAACTGGATATCCAGACCGCACACAATGCCGATACCGATGAGGTTGGCGCGTGTCAGGCGTTCCCCCTCGTCCAGATAGTTGAAGACATCGTTCAGATGCGTGTTCGTGAGCACCTGATTTGCTTCGAAGATCGGATAGGTCGCTTGTTTCGGTTCCATGGTCATTTCACCGTAATCAGAAGGTTGGCTGCTACAGGACACTCCCCAATGCCGTCTGCCCCAGGCGCATCGGGTTTCGATCATTGCCATCGTCGCAATCGTGCAACGTAGCGGAAGGATAACTATTGCGCAGTTTGCTGAGCAAATCGGTCACGATCCATAGCCGGTAGGAGGCTGTCGTATAACGTTTGTAGCACTCAATTAGCAGTCGGGCGATGGTTGCCGTCGTCTCCGGCTTGACATCGGCGCACGACACAACCGGTTCCGGCAACAAGGTGGTTTTGATATCTTCGAGGGTAACGCCCGCGCGGATGTTGTCGCCCATCCACTTGTAGTATTGTGTTCCATATGCCGCCAGTATGTCCGCCGCGCACTGGCAAAGCGCCGCCGTATTCGGTTTTTGGCCGGCTGGCACACCCGCAGTGAGGATGGCTTGCACGCGCTCCTGCAACCGTTGCTGCGTCCAGTCGATGGCAGCGTTGGCCTCCAGCCACTGACTCCACGCATCCTTGAATCGTTTGAACTGCCAGCCATACAGCGCGATGTGATGAAAATGGCTGAGCATGCGCGCCTGAATATCTATCCATAGCGCGGCATCGAGGAGAACCGTGCAGGCGAACTTGGCCGCTTTCACCTTTGCGTCGAACTCGGCCTGCAACTCCACCTGCAGCGCCTGCTCGTGGAAATAGTCGGAAGTCCTGGTCCCATACCAGTCACTGAAAATGGCGCTGAAACACTTGTAAATCGCATCCGCGCAGTCGCAGGCATCCGTCCAGGCGGGCGGCTGACCCGTTGCCGTCAACCCCTGCGAGATCAGAATAGCGGCAAGTTCAGCGATCACCGGGTCGCACTTGTTCTCCACAAAACCGTCGTTGCCCACCCAGCAGACCTTGGCAAGCAAGTGCGCGGGCGTCTCCTGCCGGATGGTGCGATCGGCAAATCCACGCATCTCCAGGTCCGTGTCGAATGGGCTGACCCAGCCCGGCATGACGACAGTCAGGCGGAACGAGTATGGATCTGCGTCATCGCAGACGCCAGCGGCCGTGCACGGGCCGTCTGTACAGGCCGGATAAAGCGCATCCCCGGGGAACTTTGGGCGCAACAACAGGTGCTCGACGACGATACACTGCTCTGCATTGGGGGCAACCCCCAGCAGGCGCATAATGCGCTGGGCAAGACCGGGCTGTTCAGCGGCAGCGCCCAGTTTGAGCGTCTTGTAGTCAATTGCCCTGGCGCGGTCGTGGCTGAGCAAGGGATAGTCTTGCACGAACGCGATCTTGTCTTTGATCAACTGGTCCAGCGCGACCATTTCTCCCTGATGGGTCGTGAGTAGGAGCGCGTATTCGCCAAAGTCCTCGCCGAAGCGGGCCATGATGTGGTTGAGGAATCGGTTGCGGCGTTCAAGGAATTCAGGCTGCGTCTCCGCCATATCTGCGAGGTCGTCACCATTCAAGTCGCGAACCAGGTCGCTATAGCCCGCGATGCTGGTCTCGTCGAACTGTTTGACAAAGTAGGTGTGCTGCACGGTTGGATTGAGTGAAAATAGATCCGCCGTGTGGGCGACCTGCGCGAACGCGTTGCCGAGCAGTTGTTCGAACACCATCAGGTAGGCTTTCAGTTGTGCGGCCTGCGCGCGGCGCAGCTCTGAGGCAGTGGAAGGCAATCCGAAAGGGCCGATGCCATACGTCAGCGGGAAACTGTATTGCACCGGGCTGTATTCCTCGGGGCTGCGGAAGGCGCCCGCCGGGATGGGCAGATCTTCGCTGGATGCCTTGATCTTCGGGCGTTCGGCTTCGCCACGCAGCAGGGTGAGTGCGCTGACCGCTTCATCCAGCCGTGGATTGAATGGCAGCCCGTTTTTGAGGAACAGGAAGCGCGACAGGTTTTGATACAGGCGCGGCTGGTGCAAAGGGCTGACGTAGAGCAGCCAGCTGGCGCTCACTTTGGATGAATCAAATTCCGGTTTGCCTTTGCCGTCTACGCCGAAGCCTGGGTCGGCGGCGCCGCTGACCCTATTGCCTGCGGCGTCATATTTGGTCAGGAGCAGGTTGTTGATCGCAAGGACGCCGTCGATGCCCATCAAGCGGTTGATGATGTCCGATGTGCGCAACACGGTCTTGAGTCCGGCGGCTGTCAGATCGGCGGCTTTGAGAAAACCGTTGTCTAGCGCTGGCCCGTTGAAGATGTCTTCCACCGGAATTCCGGCGTCACGCAATTCCTGCAGGCTGTAAAACGGCACGGGCGGATTCAAATATTGCTCGATCTCGAACCAGATCTGCGCCTGCACGCGCTCGATATCGACATTGGGCGCGACCTCCACATCGGCACAGACGGCGACATCTTCCACCGCCACCGTTTTGACGCGGCAGTAATCCTCGTCGAGGTTGCGGTGAGCGTGCAATGCCAGACTGGCGTCCGCAATGGCGTCCTGCGCTCTGAGCAGCTTCTGGCGATAGCGCTGGATGAAACCGGACGACGCCTTATCCTCCAGGAATCCCCGCAAGTCGTCGACAGTGGCGCTCGTTCTGAGGTAGGTGTCGCCGAACACGCGCACTGTGGCATTATCGATCGCAATCTTGTGGCCGCCGGGCTGTAACGTGATTTCAATATTGGCAAAGATCACGCTGCGCCAGTTGGCCTGCAACTGCGCATTATTCAGGGACGCAGCGCCCCCCTTGTCAGGGTTAGGCAGGGTAACCGTCAAGTCAAAAGAGGCGCCTTGAGGATCGGCAAGCGCATCGCTATTGAGAAATAACCGCCAGTCATCCCAGCGCGCGAGCCCCCAGTCCGGGAAGCGGACTTCGATAGTAAGCGCATGCCCATTGCCGCCTTTATCAAACACGCTGAACGTCCGTGTCAGTTTGTGGTCGTTAAGGTCGCCCAGTTCCGGGTCGGATTCAAGTTCGAGCAGGACGTCATACAAACCACGCGGTGTGACTGTCTTCGAGTCCTTCAGATTTTCGTGCCCCAACGTCAGTTGCCCATCCACGCACGAGTAGTAGTAGTCTGTTTCGCAGGCGCACTCTTTGCAGATTACCCACGCGTTGCGCACTTTCTCACGGTCGATGAGCAGACGGCGCAAGTCATCCGGCGTCCATGGATTCACGGTCAGAATGTCCCTGGCAGTGAAGAAGGGTTGGTACGGATAGGGGTGGAGCGTGTCCTTGGAGGGCGTGGGCGGCGCCAGCAGGTTCTTGATGTCCCATCCGATGCGGTAGGCCAGATCGGTGAAGGCATAACTCACCGCTTCGAGGATGGTGATGCCTGGGTCGTGCGTGTTGTAGTCTGTCCACAGACGGCTGCCCATTTGCTCAAGGTATTGGATCCCTACGCGACGCAGGTTATAGTAATCTTCCGCTGGATTCAGCGCGGGCTGTTTGGGGAGGCTATCTGGTAATTGGCTCATGTTTTGCACCCGCACTCCTCGACTCGCGCCTGTTGATCGGCAGGCGCGATCACGCTGATGGCGTGTTCTCTGGCCGAAACCAGGATGGACACCGCCCTGGAGCCTTCCACCTCGTCGACCCAGCGGATGGTCTTGTTACCGTTATCGTCAAAGTAGGTGTGCGACAGCGTGAAATCCGTCACATAGTCGACGTATGGCAGCTCTTCCACAAAATTGACGAGGACCGACTTGCGAATTTTGCCGCCGAAGTCAGGACGGCCGCCGCCGGGAAACGCCCATGGCGAAAGGAAGCGAGACAGCGATTGCTGCAACTGAAGGCGGTAAAAGGTTTCGTCAATGCCGTCATAAAACCGCACATTGAACTTCGCCTGGACTTCCTCAAATTGAGGGTTGGCGGTATGCAGGATCACGAAGCATGACAGCCGTTTATTCAGGAAGGCGGCGATGTCGTCCAGCAGCCCCAGGCTTGTATTGGGACGCAGCGGATCGCGCTGCGTCAGGGCTTGCTGGTTTGGAATCGTTACGAGCGTGACATGCCCGGGAGCCAGTTCCCTGTAGACGCCCAGACCACCTTCGACAGGCTCATACTGCGTGTGGTTCAGGCACTTCACGCGGTCGATCTGCGGGAATGCCTCCAGCACCAGACGTTCGTAGTCCCACAGGGCAATGGCGCGATCCTTGTGGCGCAGGCGCTCGCTGACCCGGGTGTAAAACGCACCGGCGGCCTCTGCGCCGCGTCCGCCAAATGTCGCGAAAGGTTGTGTTATCGTCTTGATGTCAGCAACGGGCTGGTCCAGTTTACTGATCGTCCCGGCGGGCAGCACCTTGGCTGGAAATGCCGGATCATTGCCTTTGTCGGCGAAGACGACCTTTATCGCCTGCGCCGCGACCAGCATCAGCCGGCACACTGCGGCGGTCTCAGAGTCGACGGCGGCGCGCAACCAGTGCATCCCGGCGGGTAGTAACGTGTTGGACAGGGAAGCGTCATCGGGCACGGCGAAGGTGACGACCCCGGAGTTCAACAGTTCCGCGGTGTTATCCTCCACCTCGCTGCGGGCGAAGTCGATCCACTCATTGCTGCGCAGGTAACTCCAGCGTATGTGCGGTTTGGGTTTGACCGCGAGCGGATCGGCAGTGCCATCGGCAACCTGGAACAGCACGGCCAGGTTCTGGGGCGGCTTGAGCCCGGTCACGCCGAAATAGAACTCCGCTGCGTCCGGCAGCGGCACGCTGGCCGGTTGGGGACTGAACTGGGGCAACAGGTAAATGAGCTTGTCCAGTGCCCGGGCGTCATTTTTCAAGTATGGATGTTGCTCGGCGTACCCGAATGGCGCCAGGTGGAAAAACCGCGCCGCCCGCGCGCTGAACGTCGCTGGATCGGCCGTATTGAGCAGAATCGTCGGCTGCTGCGCCGTGTAGTCCAGTCGGAGTGCGCTGATCGACGGGCCGGCAGGAGGCTTGCCGAGTGCAGCAATGGCAGTTGTGTCGAGATTGGCCACTGCCAGTAACAGCGCCGTCTGGTAGGCCGCTTGACCAATATCATTATCCAGAAAGAGCTGTATATAGCCATGGGTCGCGGCAAGGCTGTATTGCGCGTTGGGCTGCAAGTCGGGAAGATTCAGGGATGTCTGCTCGATATCGCTGTTCAAGGGCAGTTGGACGGGGGTGGTTGCGGTTTTTAATGCGACTGGCGTGGTGAGGGAATTCACCCAACTCCCGTCTTTCAAAAAGCGGGTCATGATTTTAGGATTAGCAGTGTCATAAGTGGACGGTGTGTTGCCCCAGCCTATTTTGAGGGTCGCTGTGAGGAGGTTTTTCTGAAAGACCTCCCTGCTGCCGATGATGAAGGCACTGTTCTGCGCCGGTGAAGGGCCGAAGGGTTGGAAGGGCTTTGCTGTATCGACCGGGCCGAAGTCATTCGAGACCGCCAGCGTCCTAATATCCTTGACGTCAACCAGCAGGTCGATGCTCTGAATTTGAATGTCCTGCAGCGAAAGGTAGACATACTGCGCAGGGGGGTGATGCAGAAGTTTCACCAACAGGACAGGGAGCGTCGTGTCAAACCCGTAGCCATGTGTTTTGGCGACGTAGGGCGTGACGGCCGGATCGGCGCCGCTCAGCGTGACGATCATTTGCAACTGATACAGGGGTTTGATCTGTCTGCCCCTGCCTTTGGAGGTGGAATTCCCCTTTTTATCCGCTGGATTGTCTTCCGACTGCACGACAGTGAACATAGTGACTTTACCCGTGATCCAGCCTTTTTCCGATGTCAGCGCGCACGCAACATCGTCGAGGTGCTCGCCAGTAAAAAGGTTCGGTTTGCTCGACAGGTTTAAAGTCACAGTGATAGTGCGCTCGCCTTCTGCGAGCAGCAAATAGTGGGACGAGATCGCAAATCCGACCTCCGCCTGCGGCATCTGGATGGCTGTTAACGTCCCGTCCGTGTAGTCTTTGTTGAAGAACGGATGCCAGGACTGATCGACCGTGGTGAGTTTCGCCCCCATCCCGTCGCCGGAGTTGGCGACCGGGGAGGCAAATAATCGTCCCGCGTCTATATCGGTCGGCGTTTTTGTGCCGACCGGCTCAGCGCCGTGCCGATACATGGTCTTAAGCGCCGTGATGCTCGCCTGGTTAGCGACGACGTCGCGTTCGTTCGCATAGAAGGCGTCAATGCCGTGGTCGTCCTTCCCAGCCTTAAACAACTCGCCCGCTGCGATTAAGTGTGATGGCGCCTGTCTGGCCAGTTCAATCAACAGATGGGCGCTGCTGGGCGTCGCGGGTTTCTCATTCAACTGCAGGATATCACGGTAGTAGAAATCCAGATGGCGCTGGGTGAGTGTGTTGGCTTGCTGGTTGGCGAATTCGAACAGACGCAGGAAGGCCAGGAATAGCGCATAGTGTGGCTCGTGGCCGTCCCACCCTGTCAGGCTCTCATCCAGCGCTGTGCGCGCATCGCTCGCAACACGGGCGTATGCTTTCAAGAAGGCGTCGAGGATCGAAGTGAACAGGGTGTGCGTGGCGATGTGGTTGATCCTGTGGAATACGCCAGCCTGTGCGCCATAAACCGAGTCATCGGCGACGATGCCATTTGTGTAGTCGTCCCAGTGATCTGCGGCAGAGCCGGATATCCAGTCCTGCGACAGGCCGTTAGCCAGCACCGCCTCAAAGGTCGTTGCCGGTTGATCCATGATGCGCAACACCGGAGCCGGCACGGCATCCTCGATCACAACCTCTGCGCCAGCCCCTGTCCCGGCCTTGTAGTAAGTGATCAAACGTTTGAATGCCGGCGCGAGCTGGTTTTTGATGTGCTGCTGCAAGGCCGTCTTGAAGGCGTAAGGCGCTGGCGTGTTTGTGAGTGTCCCCTGCGAGGGCTCCAGCGTGTCCGGCAAACGGCTCTTCAGCATATCCAATTGCGTGGCAAGCGAGCCGATGCTGCTGAAGAGGCGCCCTAGATTTTGCTTGAGCATGTCTGGTGGCGGGTTATCGGCGGCAGTCAGCGCGTCGAGGCACTCCTTGACCCGGGCGCGGTAATCGTTGACATCCTGCACTGCCGCGATGGCCAGGCGCACCGACACATCTGAATCGAAAAACCTCACCCAGTCGCCGACGGCAATATTTTGCGAATCGTAATAGCGCAGGTAGGCGGCATAAGCGCGGGCGAACACCATCCCGTGCGCGGGTGTGTGTTCGGTCACGGGCGCATAATCCGGCTGCAACGCGCGAGGCGCGCGCTGATCCTGGCTCGTGCCGTCGCGGACGAGTTTCAGCGGGTCCGTATTGTTCGGGCAGTCATTATCTGGCATCATGGTTCACACGTTGTCAGGCAATAGGTTTACGGTCGTGGCGAGGTTGATATCTGTGCCTTCCAGTTTGTAATACGGGAAGACGAAGTTGAAGCGCGAATTGGTGGATTTAACCCGGTAGGTCACCTCGATCAATACGATGCCTTCGAGTTGGCGGCTGTCGTCCAGTTGCACGCTTTCCAGTTCGATGCGCGGTTCATGGTACAGAATGGCGGACTCGACCTTGTCTGCCATCAGGGTTTTCATGCGCGTATCGAGGCTTTCAAACACCAACTCCTCCAGATTACAACCGTATTGCGGCAGCATCACACGCTCGCCGCGCGTGGTAGAGAGCAGCACTTCAAGGCTTGAGGCAATATCCGCCTCCTGCTCGAGCATATCCACGCCAATAGTGCTGCGGTTAAAAGAAGGGGGGAATGACCACCCGCGACCGAGGAATGTCAGGTTCATTGGCTCAACCTCCGATCAACACCGTGACCGCGCCGGGCGGAAGAATGGCGCCGCCGGCTGCGGTCGAGTCGCCGATGCGCGCAGCGGGCAGCCCGCCGATCATAACGGTGGCGGAACCCATGATGACGGCGTCTACGCCGCATGAGTCGCTAAGGCGCGCGGCAGGCAACCCGCCGATCAAGACAGTAGGCGCGCCGGGCGGGATGATGGGCGTTGGCGCGCCCTGTGTGGCGGAGCTGACGATCATATCCGTTATACGCGCTGCTGGAGCCATTTCCCGCACCTCCTGTTCATCAGTTAATCTGAACCATGCCGCCCTGGATTACCGCCGTGGCGCTGCCTTTGATTGTCGTGTTTGCACCGGAGACCTCAGCGGTGGCATTTCCAGCCGCCTTGAACGCGGACTGTGCTTTCACATCGACATTGGCGCCTTCAATCTTGACATCGCCTGTCGCTTTGAGCGTTATATCCTTGGGGCTTTCAATCTTGACCCCGCTATCATTCATCGTGATTTTGTTGCCGTTCTGGTCCTCCAGGACGATGCCTTTGGCATCATCGGAGATCGTCATTTTGTTGCCGCCCGGCGTTTCGAGCACGACGGACTTCTTATCATCATCAAAAACGAAGCGCATCTTTTCACGACTGACATAACCCTTATGATGGTTGACATCCTTGGGCGGTTCGGGCGCGGGTTTTGCGCTGCTATGGCACATGCCCAGGACCACGGGATGGCGCGGATCATCGTTCAGGAACCCGACCACCACCTCGTCGCCGATCTCGGGGCGAAAAAAGGTGCCGCGTTGTTTGCCCGCATCCAGCGTCGCAATGCGCGCCCAGATGCCATCGTCCGATGCGCTGACCAGCGGCAACCGCACCTTGATGCGATCCTCACCGTCGGGGTCGCTCTCGAGCGCGGTGACCACGCCCATCTGCAATCCGCTCACACCTGGCAGCAGCCCTGCGGCGGGAAGAGGGCGCAGGTTAACCGTTTCGGCGAATAAATCGGCGCTCAGACCGAACTGAACGTCAGTCTCCCAGTTGCCACTCGAAACCGTGTGGCGCACGCCAGAAACGTATTCCTTACCCTCAAACCGTTCGCCGATGCCTGTCACCTCGATAATCTTGCCGGGTAATACAGCGGCAAAACCCTGGAAGCGCGCCCGCCCGCGCACCTTGGCCAGGCGCTCCCTGAGGAGCCGGCCATTCGCCCAGGCTTGCAGTTCGGGCTGACTGAGTTTGCCCCCGTGCCGGAGTTTGTGCGGGCCGCCGCCGATCACAGCTGCCAGCGTTGTTGCCGACAGGTTGCCGTTGGTTGTGGCAGAGGGCTCCCTGGCGTCGGTTTCGACCATTGCCTGGTCGGTCCCGCTCCAACTGGTGGCCTTGATCCCTTTGCTCTGCCAGCGGGCGTCGATCTCTGCGTCCAATTCAAGCAACGTCGCGCCAAAGCGAGCCGTCACGATTGGTTGCCCGCTCATCGTGGGTGGCGCGACGGTGACCTTGCCGCCTTCGACAATGACCACAGCGCCATTGGCTTCGGCCCGCGACAACAGGAAATCCCAGTCAGTGGCCTCATACTGCACCACTTCCTTCAGGTCGGGCGTGGTTGCGGTCACATCCTTCTGCAGGCTATAGGTCCCAATGATCTGCTCCATGATGTCGCTGTCTTTCTTGTTTGTGAAGTAACAGCTTTTGACGCCGCTGGTCATCTTTACCGCCACATCGCGGCATTCCACGATCAGCAGGCTGCCGCTTTTGCGCAGCTTGATGCTGTGCTTGATGATGATTCCCTTGAAGACGGAGTCGTTCTGCGAGCGATAGCCGAGCTGGATTTCGATCTTCTTGCCCGGGATGAAATTGGCCGTGTTGCTCGCTTCAAAGGTGGCCTTCGAAGCTTCGCCATCACGCAGATGAATCGTGGCTGTCGGTATCCGGTTCACTTCCTTGGTCACTGTGATCGACATAATGTGGAACTGGCCGGTGATTTCCGCCCCCTCAACCAGCACGGCGACGGTGCAGACGTCGGGCGTCGCCGGAGTTGGGATGGTAGATTCATTGCTCATTGCTTTGAATCCTTCAGGACGGTGTCTTAGGCGCTTTGTCAATCGGCGGAAAGATCAAAGCGGCGCCGGGCGTCAGTTGCCGGAAGTTGCCCAGCCCGTTGATTTTCGCCACGCTCAGGTAATAATTCGGGTCGCCGTAGATGTCATAACACAGCAGCGGCAGGGTGTCGCCTTCCTTGACCGTGCGCACATGCGTCAGATCCGGGGAACTCTTGTTTTCCTTGGCTGCGCGTTTCTTTTCCTCGATACTCGCTTTGAATTTGACCTTGCAAACGGCGCGAATCGGCTGGCCGTCGGGGTTGAACAGCTTGTAGGTGATGGATAACTCGATGGCCCTGCATTTGAAGATCAGCTTGCCCCAGACGAGTTTGAGATGGTAGGGCTCGTGCGACTTGCCTTGGAAGCCTGTCAACATCTTACGGAAGCGCTCGACATCTTCGTAGATGCCGTCCGGCTTGGATTTGCCGTCAATGATGCCAGTATTGTCGAAAAGGAACTCAAACGTGAGTTCCTCTGGCAGTGTGTACTCGAACTTAATCTGCGCGCCGCTGGAGCCCTGGCCCTGTCCGCCAGAGGTTTTTACCTTATACTCCAGTGTGTAGTTTTCGGGATTGATCAACGCCTCGAAGGTGTCTTTGGCCTCCGCGCGCCCGCCGCTTTCCGCCTCGGGGGAGGTGTCAAATGCCAGGACCAGCATCTTCTCGAGTTTGCCGTTTGGAGCCATTAGCGTCCCGTCTTATTCCTGAGAATCTCTAAAACCTGTTCCACACACTCGGCCACAATGGCGTCCTTCGCGTCGTCACCCTCGTCGCCAGCGCTGTTCGCAGGCGCAGAGGGTGGGGGAGCGCCTGTTTGACCAGCGCCTTGCGGGGCATTGACCGTCACGCGGATGTGCAGTTCCTTGATCTCAATTGCCATTGCAGTTCCTGTCGTTTTGCGCAGTTAGTGATGGCGCTGCTTTAGCAACGCAGCGCCATCACTGGATCGTAAAGTAGCGATACGTTAACTCCATCGTCTCGACGACGATAGCGTTCTCGTTCGCGTTCAGGTCGCTGACGCTCCACTTTTTGGGGATGGCATTCGCCACTTTCCACGTGCGCAGCGGCGTGCCCTTTTCGTTCATCAGGATGACGCTGAGGTCTGTCGGTTTGAAGTCGCGGTCGCGGAATGCGCTCAGAAACCAGTTGATGACGGATGAATCGGTCAACATGCCGCGCTTCAGCACCATATCGCCATACTTCGTGCGCACAGGGAGCTTGTGGGTAAAGCGGTTCTCACCACCCTCCTTGAACTCTTCCATGTCGTATTCCACCGACAGGCCTGAGACGGTCTGGAAGCGCACGTCGTTTTTGTCCTGACTGATGCCGAATTCCACTTTGTAGTAGAACCCCCAGGGCGGGTAGTAGTCAGTCATCGTTCAACCCACTTAGACCTTCATCAACTTCAGGCCTTCGTGCGCGATCTCGATGCTCTCCACCGCAATCTCATTCGCATCCGACTTGAGATCCGGCGCAGTGACTTTGACCGGGAAGCACCGCGCAGCCGTCCATGCGGCGACGGGGGTGTGCTTCTCGTTCAACAGCCGGATGGTGACGTCGCGCCGATTATCGACCCGTTCGTTGGCGATCTGTTCCAACCAGGTGTTGAAATCGAAGTCGCTCTCAAACTTGCCGCGCTTTAGGGTGATGTTGTTGTTCTTCACCATGCCCGGCATGGCGATCTTGTTGAAATCCTTGCTGTCGCTGTGGCGGTACTCGATCTTCTCGCGTTCCATGACCAGCCCAGTCACCTCAGTGAAGCTGATTTTTGCGCCGCCCCAGTCCACCTGGAAATGAAATCGGGGGATTGGATATTCCTGTGCCATGCTTTTCTCCGTATTTAGAAATCAACCTAAGACTCGACCATCTTGTGTGAGAACTTGAGGATTATGAACTCGGCGGGGCGGACAGCCGCCATGCCGATTTCAATGATCATGCGACCCTCGAGGATGTCGAGCGCGGTCATCGTTTTGCCCAGCCCGACCGACACGTAGAAAGCGTGCTCCGGCTTTATGCCCTGCAATGCGCCCTGACGCCACAGCGTCGTGAGGAAGTTCTCGATCATCGCCTGCACCTTGACCCAGGTGTTGGCGTCGTTGGGCTCGAACACAAACTGCTCGGTTGCCTTCTTCACAGATTCCTCAACGAAGTTGAAGAAGCGGCGCACGCTGACATAGCGCCATTCGTTGTCGTTGCCGGCGAGGGTGCGCGCGCCCCATATCAGCGTGCCTTTGCCGGTAAATGTGCGGATGATGTTAATGGACTTTCCAGCGTTAACGTCGACGTTGTACTCCGCCTGCTGGTCGTGTGATATTTTAACGGCAGGGCTGATCACGGAGTTCAAGCTGACATTGGCCGGGGCCTTCCACACGCCGCGGTCGCGATCAACGGCGGCGTACACGCCGGCGACTGCACCGCATGGCGGCAGCAGGTTGAGCGTCTGGGTGGCCTTGGTGACGATGTCCTTGTAAGCGCCGAAGCTGTTGATCAGGGCGTCGTTGAACTTGCTCTCATATTCGGCTGCGGAGCCCTGCGCAATGCGATACAGGGCGACAATCGCGCTGCTCGCCTTCATGGCCGCCTGTTTGGCGATGCCGGCCTTGACCTTATCGCTAATCGCCGCGTCGGCATAGCCAGCCGCTATTGCGGGGTCCGTGACGCCTTTAAACGCCGTTGCGTCGGCATACCCCAGCAGGGCAATGGCCTTTGCGAGAGCGGTGGTTGCAACGGCTGGATCGTCTTTGAAGAGCTTGATAGTGGCGCTCAGGGCGTTGTAGTGGGCAGCCAGCACGTCAAAGACTTTGGTCTTGAGCGCGCTATTCTTGATGTACTGGTCAATGTCGCTTTTAAGCAGAAAATCCTTCGTCTGCTTGAGCGCCGGATCGGGACTGGTCACCACGGGAGGCAGCCCAAGTGCCATATCGGACACCTTGGCCAGTATTTTTGCCAGCACATCATAGACGCCATTTAACACGCCTTCCAGATCAGCCAGCTTCACTGCAGCGCTGGCGTCGTATGCGTCTGACTGCTTCTTGATTTCGTCCTGCAGGGTTTTCCCGTTGCCAGCAATGGTTGTCTCGCCGGTGTTGAGCGCATCCACCGCTGTTTCAGCGGCGACAACATCAGCGAGTATCTGCAGGACGCGCGTGTCTTTGGTAAGACCGTTCAACTGGATCGAGGCGCCGGCAGTCGAATCCCGCTTGATCGTGAGATCGCGGTGATAGACGGTCCGGGGCAGACTGGAGTTGACCCACGGGCCGTAGGCAGCGCCATACTTCAAGTTGTTGATGCCGATGCTGTCACGCAACGTCTTGACATCGGCGGGAAAGTCGCCGGTGTTTTTCACATCGCAAACTGCGACGCGGTCTTTCAACGTGTTGCACTGGGTCAGCGCCTCTATTTGCACGTCATGCAATCCGGCCCCGTCCAGATTGACCGCATCCGGGAATAGCAGCATAGTGGGCTCATCCTCAATCGCCACGTTGTCCACGCCATCGAGAAAGTCCTGCTTCTTTATAGTAGACGTGTAGTCGCCAATGGAGACGATGTAGCAGTTGCCTCCGCCGTTGCTGTAGAACATGCGCAGGCTGTCATATAGCAGGAAGCCGTTCGACCTGTGCGCACCCGCGTAGGCATCATCATTGTTCAAATAGACCTCCATCGCCTGCGACGGGGCGCCGCCAAACACCTGTTCATAGTCCGCAATGGACTCGATACGATAGGGTATCTGATGGAGCGATTCGCCGTTTCGTATCGCTTGCTCCGTGTACCCGATGAAGGCCGGTATCGCGGTTTCCACAGGCGCGATACTGGGCGGAAACTTGGGGATTTCTTCAACATACACCCCCGGCGTTTTATACACTCCTGCCATTTTTCACCACCTTATGTGAGTTAACACACAACTTGTTAAATGAATATCTCCGAGACAATCTGCGTATTCCCGTCTGAGTCCTTCTCTTTTTTGACCAGTCCAACAGACGGTTTGGGCATGGCTGCTGCAATACCAAAATAGGTCAAGGGGCGCGTATCGGAGGTAATGGATTCTTCAACATTGGTAACCTTGTTGATATACCGCCATCGGGTGGAGCGATTCTTGAAATGGACCAGGTAGACCGGGTTAGATGTTTTTACATGCCCATCAGCATCTACATAGCGGAAATCATTGGCGTAGATCTGCGCCACGGACATACGGATAAGCGCAAACACGGTGATGGGGATGTCGCCCGTAAGTTCGATCCCGCGCGCGGGCGCTCCCTCCAGCCCATCTGGAGGCACAATCGCCGGCACATCGCCCTGATGAACAAAGACGGGCCACTTGTTTACATCGCTACTAAGCTCACGCGCATTGTCTTTAGATTGGTCTCGCGTCAGCTGTAACAGCGCTCCTTTCGATACAACGAGCGCCTCAATCTGCTCATCCCCTGCAAATTCAGGGGTATTGCTCGACAGAAAGAATTGCTTGCCCGGGCCTGTGCCATGCGGGGTCCCGGTCAGGTTGGACAACACCGCAACATTCTCTTTGTAACGGTAAGTCCGGTCTGTGGGTTTATGGTATAGCTCATAAATATGTTGGGGCATCAACGTCAATGCGGTGTAGTTGAAAAAATCGGCGCTTCGCACCGTCACGACAAAGTCGAGGGTGATATCGGGCATATCGTGAGAGATTACATCCTGACTCGGCACTCCCACGATACAACCCAAAGCCGTATTTCGTATGACGCCTCGCAGCCCGGTGAGCCGCTTTGCTGTGGCGGCAGTCGGCTCAAGGGTTAGAAAGGAACGGATGTCATACTCCCGCAAATACCTGTCCGATTTGTCCTGTTCGAGAATCTGTTCGAACAGGGTGATCCCGTTATCCAGCCAGTAATGGTGATACAGGCGTATCTCAAACAACCGCATGTAAGCGTTGTCTATACGTTCCGCCATATCAAGTTGCCAAAGGGTCCTTATGCCGGAATTCTTTGATCACATTAGTAATCAACCCGCCTTCACTCTGCACCGCGTAATATCTCAGATCAAGCATCCGAAGCACATACATTACAAAGGGATATTGCTTGCCGCCTAGCGTTCCCCACAGGTGATTGACTTCCTCCATACTGGGTGAATACAACTCAAAGATCAACTTGAACGAATCCAATCGATCGGCAGCAGGGATATTGACGCTGGCAGTCGTGATTGAATCGGGATCCACGTTGTCCTGAGTGAATACATTGCGATACTGGAAAAATCGAATGGCCCGTGAGAGCGCGGTGAGTGCGCTGGTGTAATCGACGTGCGTCGCGGTCACCAGAATGTAGAAGTTGACAAATACCGGGGCATTAACGTAGCTGACGCGCAACTTAATATCGTCGCGCACGGCGTTCGGGACATTCTTGAGCGCCTTCTCCTCTTTGATGTTCACCACCGACAGAACCAGCACATTGCGCAAGACGCCGGTCTTGGTTGTGTCATTGACGAATCCCTCCGCGAGATTGCCCAGGATGACGCGGGGTTCGGTATTCGAACCATATACATCGTCGAGATGGTTCGTAAACTCGTTCTGAACAATCGTCAGGGCATGCGAAATCATAGAGTAATCGTTTCTGCGTGCCGGCTGCCTGCCAGCGATATTGCCAAGAGGATAATGATCAGCATCACGCGCGCATCACGCGGGTATCACCGGGGAGTCACAGATGTAAAGCAGAGTCCGGCGATTCCGATTGGTCTAGCCCATGCCTGATGGCCAATATGGCGGCCTGCGTGCGATCGGTAACATCAAGTTTCGAGAAGATGGCGCTCACATGGTTCCGGATGGTGCCTTCAGACAAGCGCAGGTTTTCGGCAATTTCGGCATTGGATAGCCCACGGGCGATCTGACGCAGCACATCCACTTCGCGCCCGGTCAGCTTGTCGGTGATCAGCGATGAGGGCTGTGCGTGTTTGTTCGCCATCTGGTCGAGCAATTTGCCGGCGACCATCGGATCGACGTACGTTTTTCCCGTTACTGTCCCGCGAATCGCTTCGATCACCTTGGCGCGCGGGGTGTCTTTGAGCAGATAGCCAGACGCTCCCGCTCGAATCGCGTCAAACACCCACTCGTCATCGTCGAAGGTCGTAAGCACCAGCACCCGGATAGCTGGATGGCGCGCCCGAATGCGCCGGGTGGCCTCGACGCCGTTCATCCCCGGCATTTTCAAGTCCATGAGGACCAGATCGGGCCGTGTCTGCGCCGCCATGTCGACGGCCTGTGCGCCATCCTGCGCCAGCCCAACCACGTCGATATCGCGTTCCAGCTTCAAGAGCAACTCCAACCCATCGCGCACGATGGCCTGATCGTCGCAGATCAACACTCTCATTGGTCGCTCCCCTGGATCGTAAATCGGATCGTCGTTCCCGATCCCGTTTTGCTGTGAATCGTCAATGCGCCGCCAGCGAGTTGTGCGCGCTCCTGCATCCCTTTCAAGCCATAGTGTCCGGACGGCAAAGGGGTTGCGGGATTGAAACCGATCCCGTCATCCTGAATCAACAAGTCAATGCTGTCGCTGATCGTCAATTGCACCTTCAGATGCTGCGCGTTGGCGTGATGAACAACGTTCTCCACTGCTTCCTGCGTGATCCGGTAGAGGGATTGTTTGACGTCCGGCGAAACGTTGGCATCCTCGTCGGGCAGTGAAACATCCAGTTGCAACTTGCCCCGATCCGCGGCCGTGTCGATCAATTGGCGCAGCGCGATCACCAGCCCGAGATCATCCAGCGGGGTGGCGCGCAACGCTTTAAGCGCGCGGCGGGTTTCCTGCAGGCCAGCCCGCGTGGTCACAAGCGCTTGATCAAGCAGTCGCCTGACCGTTTCAGAGTCAACATCCAGGTATGCCCTGGTCGTTTCCAGCTGCACGGCCAACCCGCTCAGTGTGTGAACCACCGTGTCGTGCAACTCGCGTGACATACGGTTGCGTTCACGGCTGACGGTCAGACTCTCCAGTGTGCTGGCATAGTGCGCCAATTGATTGTTGGCGCTCTTCAGGGAGTCCTGCTGTGCCCGCAGTCGAGTAATCAAGTGGTTGATGTAAATGCCTGCAACCAGAAAACACATTGTGCGGATCAGGATGATGAAGTAGAAATCCGACGGACGGATGGTTTCAAAGTAGCCGGAGCCAAAGACTGCCGCGAACTCCACCACGTTCGTGCCGAGGCTGTACAACACCATGATTGTCAAGTTGTAGCGCCACGCCACCAGCACCAGTCCAATGAACAGCACAGGCAGTTGCCTCAACACCATGCCCTCGACGTTGGACAATGGGGCGGGCGGCAGTCGCAAGCCAAACAACGGGTTGAGCAGGATAGGCGCGGCTGTGATCAGCGCGATCATCAGCGGCGCCACTATGCCAGGCCACTTCTCCAGCCATCCCAAGCGCGACAGCGCCAGAAAGAGCAGCGCCGGCAGCGCGTTAATGAGGTGATACGACACGACCTGCTGGAGCGGCCCATTGGCATAGATGAGCCAGTCGATGACCGCCAGACAGACCAGGTAGACCAGCCACATCCAGGCGGCGGTCTGAAAAGCGCGCCTGCTGTCCGATACGTCGCCACGCACACCCATGTGCTAAACCATATCACGAAGCGCGGGACTGGGTCAATGTCTGCTGTCATGATCGCAATTGCGCATCCATGACACGCGTCATGGGTGTGCTGGAGAACGCGCATATTGCGGACGCAACTTGCGTGATCGGAAGCACTCACGCTTTTGCGTCCGAATATGTAAAGTAAACGCTGGACGCAAAGGGAATAACCGGTATGAAAGAGTCTGCCATGAAGTTCAGAATAAAACGCTTTGTCAGTATGAATGAGACACTTATGAAACCACATTCCATAACAACGCTGTTGCAGCACTATCTGTCAGTGAGGCTGCGTGTCGTTATTGAAAGCCTTGTCGTGATCGGTCTTGCGCAAGGGCTGGCAGGCTGCACCGTGGGCACACCGCAACCTGCCGCACCAGCTATCACCGTTCCCACAGCGACCAAAGCAGCCTACACACCCGCGTTATGCCTTAACAACACGCAGAATGATCCGGTCTGCAAGGATTGCTGCGATGCGCTCGACACCGACGCCAGCGGGCGCAAAACCTGCCGAGACGCGTGCGCCGTGCATGACTTCTCAATCAACGCCTCGTTCATCACCGTCACGGTCGTGTCGACGCAGGGGCCAAAAGGCGACTATTCCGCGTGCACGCAGACGGGCGCCCAGAGTGAATGCAAGGTATGCTGCGATTCGCCGGGAGCAATCCTGAACGGCGACCGGCGCTTCTGCCGCGATGCATGCAATCTGATGACCGATGATCACACGGCAGGAAAGCAACCGCCCAGCCAGCCAGCATCCGGACAGAAGCCACCCGCGTCGAAATCCACTCCATCCGTTGCAGCCCTGCAACCAGTCACCGGCACTTACCAGTTCACCGAAGGACCGGTCGCAGATACTCAAGGGAACGTTTACTTCTCCGACATCACCGCCGGGCGTATCTACAAGTGGTCGACGAATGGCGAGGTCAGGCTGTTCGTGGAGGGGCTGAGCATCCCCAATGGGCTTGCCTTTGCTTCGGATGGCGTGTTGATCGCGTGTGAAGGCGGCAACGGGCGCTTGATCTCGATCGACGCGCAGGGCAAGGTGACGCCGCTGATCGAGCGCTACAACGGCACGCGCTTCAACGAGCCCAATGATCTGTGGATCGACCCGCAAGGCGGCATCTACTTTACTGACCCGGTCTACCAGTTGACCCGGGCGCAGGATGGCGAGGACGTGTACTACCTCACGCCCGACCGCAGTCAGGTTACCCGCGTCATCACCGACATGGTGCGCCCGAACGGGATCGTCGGCGCCCCTGACGGCAAAACGCTGTACGTCGCCGATCACGGGGCTGGCAAAACCTATGCGTATGCGATCCAGGATGCCGGCGTGCTGACCGGGAAGCGCCTGTTCGCAGCCAGCGGCTCCGACGGAATGACACTCGACAAGGCCGGCAATATATATCTGACGACCGACGCCGGCGTGCAGGTGTATGACCCGGCCGGGAAGCCGGTCCAAACGATCAAGATTCCCGAACCGCCCACCAATGTCGAGTTTGGCGGCGCCGATGGCAATACCTTGTTTATCACTGCGCGGAGCAGGGTCTATACCCTGGCGCAGTAAGTTTATTGTGAATAACACGTCAAGAGGCCGGCGGGACGCCGGCGCTCCAGGAGAACTATGAAAACTAAAGTTGTCACCATGTTATTGACCGCAACAATATTTGTATCCGCATGTTCCAGCAGTAGCACTATGGCAAAGCCTTCTGGCGGTAACCAGGTCGCAAAGGCAACGCAGGCCATGCCGACAGCGTTGTCCCCGCAGCAATTGGTCGCCAAGGTTACACCGGTGAGTAATGTCACAAAGCAGAACCCACCTGCCAGTCCACCGGTCACGACAACGGTGCGCACACCGCCACAGGCAGAGATCACCGCCTGTGCTGGCAAGACTGAGCAGATCGCCTGCACGTTCACGTCGCAGAAAGGCGCCGAAACCGGTGTCTGCGAAACAGTGCAGAACCAGCTCGCCTGTTCGCCGAAACAGGATCCCGGCGGTGCTGAAGGCACGCGCCAGCCTCCGCCTGACGGCACACAGCCCGGCGCCGCGTACAACATCGAGCAGGCCATCTCGGACAAGGCGCAGGGCATGACGATTGCCTACGACGCGCTGGCCTTCCTGACCGGCGACCTTGGCTCGGATTCGTTCTTCCCGCCCGGCAAGGTAGCTGACTTCTGGGGCTTTCAGTATCTGCGCGATAACGACCCCAGCCAGATGGGGCATGCGGGTGACTTTTTGACGAGTGCCGCGATGAATATGCTTAACGTCCTGACCTCTGCGCAACGCGCCAAGCTGGTGGCGCTGGCGCAGAGCCAGGTGAAATCGATCAATGAGTATGGCGCGATGCGTTTTGTGTTGATGGATGCCTTTCGCCGGCTGGTGACGGGTGATTTACCCGCCGGCGCCACGGGGTTGAGCGAAGAAGCGGTCAAAGCCTACTCGGCCAAACTGTACCGGCTGGATGGCGAGATCAGTTTTGCGCGCGCGCAGTTGATGGGCGGCCTGATCACCGAGATGGACGCGTCGCAGAAGGCCTATCTCGATGGCATGGTCGGCAATGGGATGCTGACGTGGCCCAAAGTAGAGGAACCTGCCGATAGTCGCGGGCTCGATCGTGATGTAAAAGTAGCAGTGATGACCTATGCCGCTGATATGTACAGCTGGTATGCCGGTTCGGTCGAAGCCGACGTGTATTTCTGCCCTGAGCGCCACGGCACGTACTTCGGCTCGTTTTATCTCAAGGACATCCCAGCGATGAGCAATCCGGGTTATGCCATCCCGACTGATCTCACTGGCAATATGGGTGAGGCCATGCTGGCCGCGCTGAGCCCCGACCAGGTGGCGAAAATCGCGGGACTCGTGGATACCCAGAAGCCCTATCTGCAGCAGATCGTAACGACGCGCCAGCAGGTATCGACTGAGTTGCGCAAGTTCAAGGCCAGCGCGGGGAGCAGCGCCGACAACGCCACGGTGCTTGGGTTGATGGACCAGTATGGCGCACTCGACGGGTCGATCATCTATCACCTGGCGGTCAGCTTCACTCAGGTGAACCAGTCGCTGTCAGCCGCACAGAAAGCACAGCTCACGGCGCTCCGCGAGAAAATGCTTGGAAACCTGAGCCATCCGACCGGCGCTTACCTGTACTCGCAACCCATCGCGATGCCGCAGATCCCGAACACCGACTTCCTGTTCAAATAAACCGGCCTAGCCCGTATTCAGCCCTGAAACGATAAGGCTTAACATGAAAAACACATCCATCTTTCTGAAAGTGATCTCCATCATCCTGGCGCTGACGATGTCCTCTGCGTACGCCGCCGTGCAGGCCAAGGCAGCCCGCGGCGGAGCGTTCTCGGATATGCCGCTGCGCTCAACTGGTGCACCGCTTTCACAGCAGCCAGATGATCCACTGCCGCCACCGCCACCAACTCCTCCCGCGGGCATGACCATCACACAAACCTTATCCGATGGTGCGCAGCAGAACACCATTGCCTTCGACGGCCTGGCGTTCCTGACCGGCTCGCTGGGTGCCGACTCGTTCTTCCCGCCCGGCAAGGTGGCCGATTTCTGGGGCTTTCAGTACCTGCGCGACAACGATCCCAGCCAGATGGGGCACAACCCGTTGTTTCTCACTAGCGCCGCCTTCAACATGTGGAATGTGCTGACGACGGACCAGCGCGCGCAACTCCTGACGCTGTCCAACCACCAGGTCAGCGCGATCAACGACTATGCGTACGGGCGCTTCGTGCTGATGAAGGCTTTCCGCCGCTTGCTGATGGGAGATGTGCCGGCGGGCAGCCCGGGACTGGACGAGAGCGCGGTCAAGGCGTATTCGGCCCAGTTATATGAGTTGGACGGCGAGTTGAGCTACGAACGGGCGCAGGTCTACGGGCCCATCCTGGCCTCGCTTACGCCCAGCCAAACCGCCTTTCTGCACGACAACATGGTTGGCAAAGGCATGCTCGACTGGCCAGCCGTTTCAGACCCGCCTGACATGCAGGGTCTGGACCGTGATGTCAAGGAAGCCCTGATGACCTATGCGGGCGACATGTATGCCTGGTACGCGGGCTCGATCGACGCCGACGTGTACTTCTGCCCGGAACGGCAGGGCACTTACTTCGGCTCTTTCTACCTGAAGGACACACCAGTCATGTCCACTGGCGGCAGCATTGACACCAACCTGACCGCCAACGCCGGCATCACCTTCCTGCTGACGCTCAGCCCCACCCAGGCCGCGCTGGTGACGGGAGTGGTGACTACCGAGATGCCGTCCCTGTACCAGATCGTCGACGCACGCCACGATATCGCCACCCAGTTGCGCGGCTTCATCGCCGGCGACGCCGTCAGCAGCACGCAAGTGCTGAGCGCTTCCCGGAGCTATGGCGAACTGGACGGCGAGATCATCTACGATCTGGCGACGACCTTTGCCGCGGTCAGCGAGACACTGTCCAGCCAGCAGTTTGCAAGCCTGGAGGCGCTGCGCAAGCAGATTCTCGGTGACTTCAACCTCATCCCAGAGCCAGGCGCGTACCTGTACTCCGATCCCACCGCCATGCCGGCGATCACCAATACCGATTTCATGTTCCTGCCGCCCTGGAAATCCAATGTCTTCCTGCCTATGGTCATTTTGTCGAGCCGCAAAGAGATCGGGGTGTGGACGCTGCTCAAACTGCCCGACACCGGCCAGGTGACCGATTACTCCCCCATTTATGGCGAGGATTCGGACTACACGATCAACCCGCCCACATATACCGACAACGGCAATGGTAGCGTGAGCGATCAGGTGACCGGCCTGGTGTGGCAGCAAACCGATGGCGGCGAGATGACGTATGCCAACGCACTGACATACTGCCAGAACTTGATCCTGGCCAGCTACACTGACTGGCGCCTGCCATCCAGCCAAGAACTGATGAGCATCGTCAACCATGATGCCAACCGCCCGGCGCTGAACGCGACCTATTTCCTGGCCACCGACGCCGAGTACTGGTGGACGGCTCAAGAAACGGTGGGCGACTCGTCCCGCGCCTGGGTGGTGAATGCCGGCGGTGGCATCGGCGCGCATCCCAAGAACGAGACGATCAGCGCGGGCGGCAGCAAGAGCTTCCATGCGCGCTGCGTGCGCAACGTGCCGGTCAGCCAGGCGATTGCGTTCGCCGCCAATGGCGATGGAACCGTGACCCATGCCAACACTGAGCTGGTGTGGCAGCAGGGTGAGGTGACGCCAACCCTGACCTGGGAAGCGGCACTGACTTACTGCGAGAGCCTCTCGTTGGGCAACCAGAATGACTGGCGCCTGCCCAACATCAAGGAGCTGCTCTCCATCAGCGACGAGACGCGCGTCAACCCGGCCATCGATACCGCCTACTTCCCCGGCGCTAAGTCCGCCCCCTACTGGACATCGGCGACCCTGTTCGGGCGCAAAGGCTTCGCTTGGAATGTCGATTTCTCCAGCGGCCTTGCCAGCTACAACGACAAGACCGGCTCGCTGGCGGTGCGTTGTGTGCGCGGTGGCTAAGTTTTAAGTAAGACTTTAGGAATTTTATGTCTGCAATAACAACAAAATACAGAATACAGGTGTAAAAACTCACACCCAGTTTCTTGGTTGTGGCGGCCAAACCAGGGACATGAAGGTGTCCCTGGTTTGGCCGCCCTGGGTACGTGGGTCAAAGCTCACATCGCGGTAGGTGATCACCGGCTGGAGCGGCCCGGTGGCGTAGATTGATCCATCGATGATTGCAAGACAGGCGACATAAACCAGTCACATCCAGGTAGTTGTCTGAAATACGCGCATGCCGTCCGACCCATTGTCGCGCCCCTGCATGCGTAAACCATATCACGAAGCGCGGGACTGGGTCAATGTCTGCTGTCATGATCGTAATTGCGCATCCATGACACGTGTCATGGATGTGCTGGCAAACGCGCATACCATCCCCGCCTGGCGCATGATTCGGGGCACTGGCGCAATTGCGACAGAATCCGTAAAGTGTACGCTGGACAAGCCGGCCATTGCCGGTATGTATAAGCCAGCCATGAATACAAAACCAATGCCACCGCTCATTCGATCGTGCGCCATCGCGCTGACAGCGCTTTGCCTGGCTGGCTTCATCCCACGCGCCGGCGCTGCCAACGGACCGGAACCCGCCCTTGATTACGCCATTGTCGATACAGCGCAAAGCACGTGTTACAACGCCATCGCTGCGCTGGGCGCGTGTCCAGACTCAGACGCGGCGTTTTACGGCCAGGATGCGCAGAATGCCGGCCACGCACCAGATTACACCCTGAGCAGCGATGGTCTTCTGGTTACCGACAACGTCACCGGGCTGACGTGGGAACGCAGCCCCGAGACAACCGGTGACGGCGTGCTGAACAGGGACGACAAACTGACCTACAGCGGGGCGCTAGCGCATTGCGCCGCGCACGCCGCCGCGGGCTATGCGGGATACGCCGACTGGCGCCTGCCGTCGATCAAGGCACTGTATTCCCTGATCCGCTTCAATGGCGCCGACCCGAGTGGCTACGGCGGGACGGACACATCCGCGCTGACGCCCTTCATCGATACCAGCGTCTTCACCTTCACGTATGGCGATACAACCGCCGGTGAGCGCGTCATCGACTCGCAATACGCGTCGAGCAACGTGTACGTGATGAATCCGAGTGACTCGGGCTTCACGAAGCTTTTCGGCGTCAACTTTGCCGATGGCCGCATCAAGGGCTATGACCTGATGATGCCCGGCGGCAACACGCAGAAGACCTTCTTCGTCATCTGTGTGCGCGGGAACACGGCATACGGGACAAATGACTTCAGCGACAACGGCGCCGGCGCCATCACCGACCGCGCCACCGGCCTCATGTGGGCCAGAGACGACAGCGGCGCCGGGATGAACTGGCAGAACGCCCTGGCCTGGGTGCAGGCGCAAAACGGGCTGGACGCCCATGGGCACAACGACTGGCGCCTGCCCAACGCCAAGGAACTGCACAGCATCGTGGATTACACACGCTCGCCCGCGACGACGCACTCTGCGGCAATCGACCCGATCTTCAATACAACCCCGATCACGGACGAAGGCGGACTGCCCGATTGGCCATGGTACTGGGCATCAACAACGCACGCAGCATACAGCGGCGCCGGCGCAGCGGGCATTTACTTTGCGTTTGGCCGAGCCGGCGGGTGGCAGAAGGCGACGCCCGGCGCCACGTGCTACACCTTTTACGATGTGCACGGCGCAGGCGCGCAGCGCAGCGACCCCAAGACCAGCGCCGGCATCGTCACGATGGGCTCAGCCTGCAACGGCGGCACAGCCTACGGGCTTGGATCGCAGGGCGATGTCCAGCGCGCCTCCAACTACGCGCGGCTCGTGCGCGACGACACGTTGACTCGCCGCACTTATCTTCCAGTCATCACCCTGCCATGAGGTTCAGTATGAGCGAACACATCAGCACGATCAAGGCACATATGAAACAACAAAACTCGACCCGGCCGATCCGGCTCCCATGCGCGCGATCGCTTTGCAACATCCTCGTCGTAATCGGCCTCGCACAGGGGCTGGCCGGCTGCGCAGCGCGTGTCGCGCCACCCGCCAGTCCAACCGGCGTCGTCCCCGGCTATAGCCCTGCCATGTGCATCAACAACACGCAGAATGATCCGGTCTGCAAGGATTGCTGCGATGCGCTCGACACAGACGCCAACGGGCGCAAAACCTGTCGCGACGCCTGCGCGGTGCACGACTTTTCGGTCAATGCCTCGTTCATCACCATCACGGTCGTGTCGACGCAGGGGCCAAAAGGCGACTATTCCGCGTGCACGCAGACGGGAGCCCAGAGTGAATGCAAGGTGTGCTGCGACTCGCCGGGAGCAATCCTGAACGGCGACCGGCGCTTCTGCCGGGATGCATGCAACCTGATGACCGACGACCACGCGGCGGGAAA
>CAIXPS010000051.1 GCA_903921365.1 uncultured bacterium
ATTGAATGCTGATTCTCCAATCACGCGCGTGTTTGGCGCCGCTCACGGCGTTCAGGAAATGACCCGGTTTCACCCTGGGCCAGACACAACGGTGGGTCAGGTGCTCTTCGCAAACGGCGTCTATGCGATGTGGAACAATGGCATCACGGCGCCGCGAGTGGGCAACCCTGATACAACGTGGCAGCATGTCCGAGTGGCTGCGTATGCAGACAAAGGCCATACCGTATGGGAAGAATTTGGCAAATGGGAAGTGGTCTCACCCGGCCGCCACGAAGAAGGCCGCATCAGTAGCATGGCACAGTGGGAAGCAGGCAACCACGCGGCACAGGCAGCCCAGATAAACGCAATGTTCGACTGGATCGAGGATGACTCAAGACCGGCAGGCGCCAACCTGCGCCGAGGCCTCCACCAGTGGCAGGTTGTGCTGGGGCTATACGCCAGCGCCCTGTGGCGAAAACCCATCGATATTCCTTTCGATGTGCCCGATTCTTTATTCACCGATCTCGCGAAGGCTTTGAGCTAACCTGACCTTGGAGACAATATCATGAAAAAGGTAATATTACCCGGCAACCAGCAAGTTCAAATCGTCGATGTGCCAGAACCCCAGCCCAGGGAAGACTGGGTCGTCGTCAAGGTGCATGCGGCGCCCATGTGCACAGAATATAAGGCCTGGATGCAGGGTCACAAGTCCGAATTCCTGGGACACGAGGCGGCTGGCGAGGTTGTGGCTGTCGCACAACCAGGGCGCGTCAAGGTTGGAGATCGCGTGGTCGTCATGCCAATGTATCCATGCGGGAAGTGCGCGTTGTGCATTGCCGGCGATTACATCCATTGCGAGCACGCGATTGATGTGGAAGCCTTCACCGGCATGCGCGAGGGCTCGGCCACTTATGCCCAATATCTGATTAAGCCAGACTGGATTCTGCCGCTGATCCCAGAGGGCGTTTCATACGAGCATGCGTCACTGGCTTGCTGCGCGCTCGGCCCCTCTTTTGGCGCATTCCAGCGCATGGGCGTCGGTGTTTTCGATACGGTGCTCGTCACAGGTCTGGGGCCGGTCGGGCTTGGCGCAATCGTTAATGCCCGGTATCGCGGCGCGCGCGTCATCGCCATCGAGTCATTCCCGTGGCGAGTTGAGCGCGCCCAGCGCATGGGCGCCATCGTGCTTGATCCACGCGATCCAAACACGCTGAAGCAGATCAGAGAACTGACCAACGGCATCGGCGTTGATTACGCACTCGACTGCTCCGGCAGCACTGCCGCACATCGACTGTGTATTGACGCCACGCGACGACGGGGGCAGTTTGCTTTTGTCGGCGAGTGTGGCGATGCGCTATCGATTTATCCCAGCAACGACATGATCCGAAAAGGGCTGACGATCTTCGGCTCGTGGCACTACAACCTCAGCCTGTACCCGTTAATCATGCAGGTGATCCAGAATTCGCCATTCCTGGATGTGCTGGTCAGCCACGTCATGCCAATGAACGATGTCGCCGCAGCGTTTGAGCTTCAGAAACGCGGTGAGGCCGCAAAGATCATCCTGCAGCCGTGGGCATAGGCCTGCTGGAGATATATGCCAAAACGAGCGCCTGCAGCCACGCTGCCCCTCATCCCAACTCCGGCTGTCCCGCAGATGCCGGAGGGTTACTATTCGGGTGACCAACCCAACCCGAACCTGCGCGCGTTCGTCGAACAGCACCTGCGCGAGAAGCCGTACGACCCGCTGACCGACACCTACGAAGTGCCGGCCTTCGACAAGCCGATCATGGCGACCAAGGCCACCGCGATCTACAACATGCACACGTATTGGTCGAAGAAGCCACACGGCGCCATCCGCGAGTACATTCGCCACTACACTCAGCCAGGCGACCTGGTGCTCGACCCGTTCTGCGGATCGGGCAGCACGGCGCTGGCGGCGTTGATGGAAGGGCGCAAGGCCATTGCCATCGACCGCAGCCCGGCCGCCACGTTCATCACCAAGAACTACTGCACGCCGGTCGATGTGGACGCCTTGCAGGCAGCGTTTGCGGAGTTGCAGGCCAAGGTCAAACCGGAGATCGACTGGCTGTACGAGACGCGTTGCGACCGCTGCGGGGGCAAGGCCAGCACAGCCTACACGGTGTACTCGCAGGTGTTTCGCTGTGATCGGTGCTTCAACCCGATGCCGTTGTTCGATTGCGTCGAGGCCGAGAACAGCCAGGGCAAGGTTGTGAAAGCCTGCCCGATCTGCCAGAAGAATGGGTTTGTCGAGGAGATCAGCACGCGCAACAACGCCAAACTGGGGGCGATCCCGGTGCTGGTGAGTTGCCTATGCGAAAACGGCTGCAAACCGGTGCGCGCTGAACGGCGCTACAACGACCCGGGCGACAAGAAGCGCGAGTACTTTGAGAAGTACGATCTGGCAAAGCTCAAAGAGATCGAGGCGAAACCGATCCCGCACTGGTATCCGCATAACAGGATGATGAATGTTGAGGACGCTACGCAACCGTGGGGTGACAAGTGGCGCGCGGGCACCAGCAACTTCCGCACCGTAGCCGAGTTGTTCACCAAGCGCAATTTGTGGGCGTTGGCGGCTATACATGATGCAGCGAGTCGATTGTCTCAACCAGAAGCCCAAGCTATTACCTTATTCGCATTGACTGGTGTTGTACTTGGTATGAGCCAGATGAATCAATACCGGCCTGATGTAACGTATCCGACGAGTATTATGAAAGGCACTTATTATGTCCCTCAGATATTCCAGGAAGAGCCACCTCTAAAACACGTCACAAATAAGCTCGATCGACTCAAAAAAGGTTTAGAATCGATTAACCTAGAACTGTCTGGAACCGATTTGATCATCGATACAAGTTCAGCAACACGACTTAATCGATTGAATTCCAGCGCTATAGACTACATCTTCACTGACCCCCCTTACGCAGACAAAGTACAGTATGGAGAACTCAACTTTGTATGGGAAGCTTGGCTCGGTTTTAATACATACTGGCACGATGAAGAAATAATCGTTAACAAAGTACGGGGTAAAACCGAACAGGATTGGGCTGATATGATGCGCCAGGCCATGTCCGAGTGCTACCGGGTGCTCAAGCCGG
>CAIXPS010000052.1 GCA_903921365.1 uncultured bacterium
CTGGTAGCCGGCCTGCGCGCGCGCAATATTGGTGTAAACACCTGGACGACGAACATCCCCGCCGACATCAAACGCGTCGTCGCTTGCGGCGTAAACGGGGTCATCGGCGATTCGCCGAAAACGATTCGCGAAGTGTTGGGAAGGTAGGGGATTTGAGATTGGAGGTTAGAGATTGAGGATTACCCAATCAGGCGGAGAGGACAGGATTTGAACCTGCGTCGGATTTTACCCGAACACGCTCTCCAGGCGTGCGCATTAGACCGGGCTATGCTACCTCTCCGCGTGAGAACATATTATAGATCAACCCGCGCGTTTGCGTTATTTCACATAAGCGATGAAGCGACGGTATCAAGCTCTGATCGGTTGCGTTATGGGCTGCCCGGTAATGCGTCGCGCGCCGCAGGATTGCCGCACGACCATTGACACCAACAGTGATACTTTCTCATTGCGAATCGTATTCCCGGCCATCTTGTCAACCAGCAGATGCCCGGCGCGAAACCCGATCTCGTAACGCGGCTGGATCACTGTCGTCAATGGCACTGAGAGACGGCTCGCGATGGGTAAGTCGTCAAACCCGACGATTGCGTAGTCATCAGGTGGTTTCAGCCCAAGTTGCGAGCCGGTATTCATAATCTCGGTCGCAACGTGATCGTTCACCGCAACGATAGCGAGGGGACCGTCGCCGCGCACGTGCGAGGACAGCAATCTACGCACGGATTCACGTTCCGTGTGGTCCACCCTATAAGGCGGCTTCACCAGATGCGTCAGATGGTAATCGCGCAATGCCTGGCAATAACCGTTATATCGATCGCGAATCGATGTGGTCAGGAGTTGCTTTTCCGTCGCGCCCTCGACCTCATCGACGACAAAGTCAAAGCGGCGATAGCCAACCAGAATCAGGTGCTCTGTGACCTGGTACGCGCCAGCATAATTTTCTGCGACCACATAACTCGTGTCGAGATCAGACAGGTAGCGATCCACCAGCACCAGGGGCATCTTGCGATCCAGCAACCCTTTAATGCCCTTGGTTGTAGTCCGATTCGGCACGGGGAGAATGACAAAGCCATGCACACCAATGTGCAGCAGATCGTCAATCGCCTTCACCTCACCCGACTCATCCCAGTCATCTGTGCGACCGAAATACACGTTAAAACCGCGCGGTTTCACCGCGTGCTCGATACCGCGCAGAATCGCGGTCTGCATGATGTCGATCTCACTGGCATAGGAGAAGACGACCCCGATCATGCCAGTGCTATTGGTTGACCGGGTTGAATTAGTCTGAACGGCTGGTTGACCCTGGTCAACTAATGTGGGATCAAGCAGAAATGTCCCCCGACCCCGCGTGCGGCTGATCAACCCGTTAAGCTCCAGCCGTTCGAGTGCATGTCGCACCGTGCTTCGGCTGACCTTCATCATTCCGCAAAACTCTGCCTCTGTCGGCAACTGAGCTCCTGGTCCAAGGTGGCGCTCAGCGATATAGCGCTGAATCTGCGCCTCAACCCTGTTATGCAACTTACCTGGCGCTAAGTGAGCCTTTTTGGATGATTGATCTGATGCCATGCCTTTCACCGTAAAACAGTATAACTATATTTGTATCAGTAATCAATAACTTTTACTAACTCTTTATCAAATAGTCCCAGACCTATTGACATCAAAGTACGAGTGCCTATAATCTGAATGGGACGAGCGACGTTTCTTTGCGCGCAAGACGCGTTGGTCTTCCTTTGCAGCAACTTCCTATACAAAAGCGAACATTGTATCAGGGGGTGTTCAACATTTGTTCGCAGGAGTGATCAGGAGATTCCAGATGAACGTACCAAGACGTGTTCTCGGACAGTTATCGCTTACGCTACTGATTCCGTTGCTCGTAGCCGCCTGCGGTGCGCCAGCAGCCACTGCGCCACAGGCGACGACAGCGCCGCAGGCAAATGCAACCGCAGCCCCTGTTGCAGCCACGATAGCCGCCGGCCCCGAACTAACCATGTGGACGTGGAAGGTCTTCCATGTTCCCGGCCTCGAAGCAGTCGCCAAAAACTTCGAAGCAAAGGAAGGGATCAAGGTCAAAATCACCGCATTCAACCCGGATGAGGTTTATCGCACCAAGATCACAACCTCAGCCCAGTCGGGCGACCTGCCCGACATTCTCTCCTACTGGTCCGGTGGACAATGGGAACTGGCTGCCACAGATCAACTGATGGAAATGACAACAGATGTTGACCCGGCGTGGAAAGCCAACTTCCTGTCTGGCACCTATGAGAAGTCGTCCACCATGACGCAGTCCACTTACGACACATGCCAGAAGGACCCGAAGTGCACCTACAAAAACATCAAGGTCGGTCAGTCCTTCAGCGTCCCATATCTGGCAGGACAGGCCTTCTTCGTGTATGCCAATAAGGATATCCTCACGAAGGCCGGGCTAGACCCGAACAAGGCGCCCACCACTGCCGAAGAGTGGATGGACATGATGAAGACCGTGAAAGCCAAGACTGGCACGCCTGGGTTTGTTACCGGTGAGCAAAATCCCGACGTGTTGCACTACTGGCTGTTCAACCCGATGCTGATGACAAGTTGCGGCGTAGAGAAGTACGACGCGATTTATAACGGCAACCTGACCTTCACCGATCCATGCGCCCTGAATGTATTCAAGTGGATCAACGAGGTTCAAACCAACGACCTGTGGATGCCCAACATCCTGCAAACCAATATCGACCCGGCCGACGTCGCATTCTCGCAGGGCAAGGCAGCTTTCGACCTCGGCGGCACCTATACGCTTGGGTTCCTGGTTGCCCAGGGAATGAAGACCGAAAACCTGTTATCGTTCGCCGTTCCGCCCCTGAAGGGTTCCGCTTACAGCAAGCTGGAAGTAAGCGCATTTGCCCTCATCGATGCAATGGTGACTAAGAACAGCAAGCATCAGAAGGAAGCGCTCAGCTTCATCAAGTTCCTGAACACGCCTGAGCAGATGGCCTTGTTCGCCAAGACCGTCGGCGACTTCCCAGCGGTCAAGGTTCCGCTTGATGCGAACAAGATCGGGCCAGTGCTCTTAGGTCTCATGAGCGCCTTCTCCGACAAGTCGCCCTTCGATACCAGCAAGGCTCAGATCCTTGATGAACCAGGCAAGGTGCTCAAGCTCGGCTTGCAGCAGTTCATCACCAAGGAAACGACGCCAGATGAACTGGTCAAGAAGATCGACGCGGCCAACAAGGCAGCATGGGATGCCAAGGGCGGCCCGTTGAAGTAGCAGCAAGGTTCAACAACGAGCATTACTGACACAACATGGCATGGCCGGTTATAAACTACCGGCCATGCGTTTTTCCCTCACGGAGTTTGTTCAATGGGACACGCACAAGCGGGGGCAGTCTCCCGTTCGTCACTCGGTAAAAAACGCAAACCGCTGGTGCAGCACATTCGAGATAACGCCGGCATCCTGTTCGTTCTGCCTGCCGTTATCACCTTTCTGGTATTCGGGCTTTACACCGTCATCTACTCGGTTGTCCTCAGCTTCTTCCGTTGGAACGGTTTTGGCAAATTCTCGATCCTGCCATTTGCCTGTGATCCACCGGCCTGCCAGTTCGCCGGACTCGATAACTTCGCATACTTTCTATACAAAGAACCCACGATGTCGGGGTTTTTCTGGCAGGCGCTCCAGCATAATCTCATTATGGCGGTCGTTGTGACCACCGGGACGGTTCTGATCGCGCTCCCCATTGCGATCGCGCTTAACCGCGCCGGAAGAGGACAGACCACCTACCGGCTGTTGATTATGTTGCCAATGGTTACCGCCGGCATTGCAGTCTATTACGTCTGGTCATTCATCTATGAACCCGACGGTCTATTGAACAGCGTGTTGAAGACGCTTGGCCTTGGGTTCATGCAGGCCAAACAGGGCTGGTTGGGGCAGGTGGACACGGCCCTGCCAGCGTTGATGGTCGTCATGATCTGGGGCGCAGTGCCCAGCGCGACCATCCTCTATCTGGCCGGGTTGCAAACCATCGACAAAGACCTGTATGAGGCTTCCATTATCGACGGCGCCACCCCATGGCAACAACTCTGGCAGATCACCTGGCCATTACTGCTCCCGGTCACCGTCGTCATCATCATCACGTCGATCAACGGTGTGTTGCAGGGCTACGAAATGGTTTACCTGATGACCTATGGCGGCCCCGCCGGACATACCGAGGTAGTTGGCCTCCAGATATTCAAGTACGGTTTCGGCGATCAGCGCCAGTTGGGGATGGCTAGCGCCACATCCTGGGCGCTATTCGTGCTCGTGTTCGCCGTCGCAGTCGTAAACCTGCGCCTGTTCCGTTCACGCACAGAGGCCTGAGGACAAGGAGAAGACGACATGATAAAAACAAAAGGCGCCATTAGTAAAGCTCTGTCCTATATCGTGCTGACGTTGTATGCTTTGCTCAGCTTGTATCCGTTTCTATGGATGATCTCATCGGCATTGAAATCAAACAAAGAGGTGCTGTCCAGCACGTCTCTGATACCTCAGGAAATCCGGTTTGACATCATCCTGAACACATGGAATCAGCTCAATTTCTTCAAGTACTTTGTCAACAGCGTCATCATTGCTGCGCTGGTCGTTGTAGGAATCATCTTGATCTACTCCATGGCAGGTTTCGGTTTCGCGCGGACGAAGTTCATCGGCAGTAAAGTGTTGTTTATGGCGTTCCTCGGCCTGCTGTTCGTGCCGGGCGTCACCGTCCTGGTGCCGCTGGTGCAACTGCTCAAAGCGCTTGGGCTGATTGGGCGCGATGCCACATTGCCGCAAACCTACTTTGGGCTGATCATGCCCATCATCAACGGCGCGGGACCATTCTCTATTTTCCTGTTCCGCAACTATTTCGCCAGCCTGCCAAGCGAATTACACGATGCTGCGCGTGTGGACGGCGCCACCAACTGGGGCGTATTTTTCCGCATCTTTCTCCCACTGGCCACGCCCATCATCGCGACAGTAGGAATCCTCAACATCATTGGCACGTGGAGCGCCTATATCTGGCCGTCCATCGTTCTGAACAATCCTGACTGGTACACTCTGCCTCTAAAGCTCAAAGATCTGGATTTGCAGATCGTCATTCAGTGGAACGTCCGCATGGCCGCGTCGCTGATCACGATCACTCCGGTCATCATTGCATTCCTGGTGCTGCAGCGCTATTACATTCGCGGCCTCACCGCTGGCGCAGTGCGCGGCTGATATCCACTGAAGATATCTGACTTCTCCAAGAAGTCAGATATCTTCTCGCGCCCACAATGACTCTAGTCACCATCCGACATGGCGGCAGTCACTGGCGCAGACATGGATACGGGCATAGACTTACAGGATATAAAAGGTGAAATTCACGCTATGAACCATAAGACACTCTCAATCGCAGCGCTCGTCGGCAGCGCAATTCTGGCATTGACGCCTGCCTTCCCCGCGCAGGCAGCCGGTCGCCGGCCCTCCGACATTCTGGCTTACACCCCCGAAGCCGGGCAGGTGACGAATGTCATCGATGGACAGACCATTCAGGTGGCGCTATCAGGCGGGTCAACGGTGACCGTCCGATACATTGGCATCACTGCCCCAACCGGCAGCGAATGCATGGCGTGGCAGGCCACGAACGATAACGCCGCGCTCATGCTGGGCAAGACGGTGCGAATGGAGAAAGACGCGCTTGAAGCCTCGCCGGATGGCAGCGTCCTGTACCGCTATGTCTACTTGTTGAACGCCACTATGGCAAATGAGGAGATGATCAAGAATGGCGACGCCAAGGCTACTATCGTCGCGCCCAACCTGAAGCATCAGGGCACGCTCAACGATCTGGAGGCGCAGGCTCGCGCCAGCGGCGTCGGCGTGTGGGGCGCATGCGGCGCAACCTCTACGGTCGCCAAGGCGCCTGGGACGTGTGTCACGATTACTGCTGAGGCGCTATACACCCGCGTGGACAAAGTGCCCGAAGTAGGCTTGTTGCATGATGGCGATTGCGTCACCATTTACAAGGCTGCGAACCAGGACGGCCCCGCATGGCAGGGTCAGTATATCTATCATCCCGCTGGAACCGTTGTGGGGCTCGCGCCGATGTACTTCCGCTGGAAGGACGGCATGGTGAGCATCCATATCGACAGCGCCGGTCTCATAACGGCGGACGTCGTGCGCTACACAAAGACCAGAGTTTTCACGTTCGGATCATTCAGTTTCTCGCGTGATTTTCCAGTGGCGGAATATCCAACCACCCAGTCGGTGTTGCCGGATCCCGGACGCCCCGAAATGCTGCAGACTCAGAATCCGCGCGCGTGGCTGATGCAGGACCTGGGTAACGGCAAGTACAAGGCGCTGACAGACGTATTTGTATATCAGTCCGGTGACTACCCCGTGGTGTACTACGGAGGCTACGGCGGCCTGCACTAGAATCCAGCGACTATTATTACGCGACAGCATAGCTCGGCGCCTCACACAAGGGGCGTCGAGCTTTTCTTTTCTCTTTAAAAGATAAGGGTATGATTAATGCAGCAATGAGAACACGACTTGAATGGGAGAATGAAACTCTCAAACCATCACTGAAACGCGCGCCCGAACGGCGCACCGCGTTCGAGACCCCCTCCGGTATCCCGTTCGAGATCATTTATGGCGACCAAGACGCCAACGAGTACCCAGGAGAGTATCCGTTCACGCGCGGCGTGCACCCCACCATGTACAGGTCGCGGCTCTGGACGATGCGCCAGTACGCGGGTTATGCCAGCGCGCAGGAATCGAACCAGCGCTATCGGTACTTGTTGCAACAAGGCCAGACGGGCATCTCGGTCGCTTTCGATTTGCCTACTCAACTGGCCATGGACGCCGACGATCCGCTCGCAGCCGGCGAGGTGGGCAAGGTGGGCGTCAGCATCTCCACGCTTGACGATGCGCGCGAGCTGTTCGACCAGATCCCGCTCGACAAGATCAGCACCTCCATGACGATCAATGCTCCCGCGGCGATTCTGCTGGCGTTATATATTGCGGTCGCCAAAGAGCAGGGCGTGGCCGAGGGAAAACTGCGCGGCACAGTCCAGAATGACATCCTGAAGGAATATGCGGCGCGCGGATTGTATGTCTTCCCGCCCCGCCAGTCGATGCGGCTCGTCACCGATATTTTCGCGTATTGCACAGAACACGTGCCGCACTGGAACACGATCAGCATCAGCGGCTATCACATCCGCGAGGCTGGCAGCACCGCCGTGCAGGAAGTGGCGTTCACGCTCGCTAACGCGATTGCCTACGTCGAGGCGGCGCTGAGCGCCGGGTTGGACGTGGACGAGTTCGCCGGACAACTGGCGTTCTTCTTCAACGCACACAACGATTTCCTCGAAGAAATTGCCAAGTTTCGCGCGGCACGCCGGTTATGGGCGAAATTGATGCGCGAACGCTTCGGCGCGAAGGACATGCGCAGTTGCATGCTGCGGTTCCACGCGCAGACCGGAGGGAGCACGCTCACGGCACAACAGCCGATGAACAACGTCGCGCGGGTGACCATTCAGGCGCTCGCGGCCGTGCTGGGCGGCGCGCAAAGCCTGCACACCAACAGCATGGACGAGGCATTGTGGCTGCCGACCGAAGAGTCGGTGCGCACAGCATTGCGCACCCAACAAATCATCGCTCATGAGAGCGGTGTGGCTGGGACCGTCGACCCGCTGGCCGGCTCATACGTTGTGGAATCCCTGACCGACCAGATCGAGCAGCGCGCCAAAACGTTGATCGACGAGATCGACCGGATGGGTGGCGCAGTGCGCAGCATCGAGAGCGGCTGGATGCAGTCACAAATATCCGACGCATCCTACCGGTATCAACGCGAGATCGAATCGAAAGACCGCGTCATCGTCGGCTTGAACGAGTTCAAGTCCGAGAGTGCAGGCGAAGCCAATCGAAAAATGACCCGGTTCACCGTAAACCAGGCTGTGGAACAGCGCCAGCGCGAGCGCCTGGCCGCGTGGCGGGCGAAGCGCGATGGACAGAAGGTCAGCGAGTTATGCAGCCGTCTCGAAGCTGCTGCGCGCGGCACAGAGAACGTCATGCCGTGCCTCATCACGTGCGTCGAGGCCGGGATGACCGTCGGCGAGATCGGTAATGTGTTCCGTTGTGTATTTGGCGAGTATCACCCGCCAACAGTCATTTAGCGTCAGAACCAGCATTACCGGTGAGACGCGCAAACGCCGGTTTCGAATGAGGAGCCGTTTTATTTATGGAAGTCAACCTGGGTGAAACGCAGATCGTCGAATTGCAGTCGCCCTACTCGGCCGAACAAATCCAGGGCATGGCTGTGGGCAAGCGGATCGATGCATTCGGTCAAGTCGCCAAGCTGCTGCAGCGACCGAAGCCAGAGGACATCGAAATTGTAACGATTCAGAAGCAGTATGAGTCGTTCTGGGCCGTGTCAGCCACAGCCCACTATATATACGAACGCAAGCGCGTATACCATGTCGACGTGCCGGCAATGGAAGTTCAGTCCGTTGTCCTGCAAGACAGGGAGTATCCCGTCACCATCAACCGGACGCGCGGCATTGACATCGACACGGTTGAACACTGCGATGAGACGCTCCACCGCGATCTGACGCTTGATGGGAAGAGCGGCGAGGTTGCCGATTTCAAGCGCTACCTGACTGCCGTCCAACTGATGATGCCGGACCTTGCCACTTTGCAGCGTGGGGGCGCAGACGTCATCGCTCCTGATGTGCGCAGCTCGTTCGTCGTGCGGCACGTGATACCGATGTTGATGAAGACCTATCAGGCAGACAAAGTGATCAAAGAAGCCATCGACATCGAGTCGATCATCTTGTGCTTTCACGCCATCTATGCGGTGGAGTATTCATGGGCTGCCAAACAGAAACGGCAGACGCTGATCTTCGACGCCGTGACCGGCGGAAACAAGCCTGCGGGCAACGAGACGAGGACGCGCTCCGCGAAGGTGCTCACTAATGACACATTGTTTGACATCGGCAGCGATGCCATCGGCACGTTTCTGCCTGGCGCCAATGTGTCTATTCAACTAGGGAGGCTGGCCCCGCGCAACGCGGTCAGCATGCCATGATCCGTAAGCCGCTTGCCGGTGATAGCGCGCTGTCCACCATCATCGATCCGCTGGTAAGGGAAGCCGTATTGTATGAACCCCTTGCTGATGACGCCGCGCGATGTTTCGCGTGCGGTCACGAGTGTCGGATCAAGCCCGGCGCGCGCGGCATCTGCCAGGTGCGCTACAACCAGGGCGGCAAGTTGATGGCGCCCTGGGGCTATGTCAGTTCCTTGCACAACGACCCGATCGAGAAGAAGCCGTTTAACCATGTCCTGCCGGGGAGTGATGTGCTCACTTTCGGCATGCTCGGGTGCGACATGCACTGCGCCTACTGCCAGAATTGGAGCATCTCGCAGGCCTTGCGTGATGTCGAGGCGGGCAGCGAACCTCAGCGGGTCGCGCCGCAACAGATTGTGGCATTGGCCAGGCGATATGGCGCGCGCGGGATTGCCAGTTCGTATAACGAGCCGCTGATTACGACCGAATGGGCCATGGATATTTTCAAGCAGGCCAAATCTGCCGGGTTGGCGCGCATGTTTGTGTCAAATGGCAACGCGACGCGCGAAGTGCTTGAATACATCCGGCCCTATACAGATGCCTACAAGATAGACCTGAAGTCTATGCGCGACGCGAATTACCGATCGCTCGGCGCTGTGCTGGGACGTGTGCTCGACAGCGCTCGCATGGCGCACGACCTTGGCTTCTGGCTGGAAATCGTGACGCTGGTTGTGCCGGGGTTTAACGACTCGGACGACGAATTGCGCGATGCGGCCCAGTTCATCAAGTCCCTATCGCCCGATGTGCCGTGGCACGTGACGGCATTCCATCAGGATTATCGGATGCGCGACCCGGCCGACACGAGCGCGCGCGCGCTTATCCGCGCCGCCGAGATCGGATACGCCGAAGGCCTGCGCTACGTCTATGCCGGCAACCTGCCAGGGCGCGCAGCCGCGTACGAAAACACTGTGTGCCCCGGCTGCGGCGCGACAGTGATCGAGCGGGTTGGATTTCGCGTCAGGGCAAATCGGATTACGCAGACTGGGCAGTGCCCGGCATGCCATACGGCTATTGCAGGCATCTGGCGCGCCGAGCAAGCCGGACTTGCATGGCGTGATCCACAGTCAACGCGCGCTATTTTGAAATAATCTGGAACATACAAATGCTGCAAGAAAATCAAGTTCTTCAGGGGCGTTATCGGATCATCAAGGCGTTGGGGCAGGGCGGCATGGGCGCCGTGTTCCTGGCGCGCGAACTCTCATTGGATATCCCGTGCGTGGTGAAGGAAATGTTGCCGTTGAGCGATCCCGCCTTCGCCGAGACGTTTGCTGAGCAATTCAAGCGTGAGGCCAAAACACTGGCCGATCTGCGCCATCCCAACCTGCCGCGCGTGACCCATTACTTTATCGAGAATGGGAACTACTACCTTGTCATGGACATGATCGATGGCATGGGGTTGGATAAACTAATCGGACCCAATGGAATGCGCGAATCGGTCGTGCTGGATATTGGCGACCAATTACTCGGCGTGCTGGACTACATCCATTCGAAGGGCGTGCTGCACCGCGACATCAAACCCGCCAATATTATCCTGCAACCCGATGGGCGCGCCGTGCTCGTGGATTTCGGACTCGTCAAGGTGGATAGCGGCAGGGGCGGCAAGGATGGGCCGAGCATACGCGGCCTGACTCCCCATTACGCGCCGCCCGAGCAATATACCGGCGGCACCGATCAACGCAGCGATTTATTCTCGCTTGCCGCGACGCTCTACCAGCTATTGACCGGGCGTTTACCGGTCAGCGCCACCGATCAGAGCTCTGGCGAGTCGCAGCAGTCGATCAGGATGTATCGCGGTGACGCTTCTGAAAACACCGAGCGCGTGATCATGAAGGCGCTCAGCCTGGATCGCAAGCAGCGCTACCAGGATGCGGCGTCCATGCGCGCAGCGCTGAAAGGCGCCGTGCCCGCGCAGGCGCAAGGTTTGCAGTATTCGCCGACGATCGTAATCCCCGATCCTGAACTTCTCAGCCAGACGCCCGAACACGCCATGTCGATCGAGGCCATATCGGAAGCCCGGTCAGCGCCGCAGCCCGAGGCAATCATGCTCGGCCCAGGACTATTCCTGGACATGATGCGCGTGCCAGGCGGCGAGTTCAAGATGGGCAGCGGATCGCAGGATGCAGATGCCTTCGTGGAGGAAAGTCCGCAGCATACGCTGTTTGTCGACGTGTTCCTGATAGGGAAGTACAACGTTACAAACGCGCAATTTGCGGCGTTTACAGCCGCCACAGGTTACCAGACGGCGGCGGAAAAGGAAGGCAATGGTTACATCTACACTGCGTCCGGCTGGCGCGATGCCGCGGGCGCGGACTGGCGACACCCCAAAGGCCCAGGCAGCGATATAAACGGCAAAGACAATTATCCGGTGGTGTTAGTGAGTTGGGATGACGCCGTCGCGTTCTGCCAGTGGGCCAGCCAGGCCTCAGGCGGGCGCGTGATTGCGCTGCCCAGCGAAGCGCAATGGGAGAAAGCCGCGCGCGGCGTCCAGGGACGCTTGTTTCCCTGGGGTGGAACCTTCACTCCGGGAGGGAGCGCCGAGCCAGACCCCAGCAGGGTGAACTTCAATATGAACGTTGGCATGCCGACGCCGGTGGGCAAGTACAGCCCGGCCTGGGACAGCCCGCATGGCGTGTCGGATATGGCCGGCAATGTGTGGGAATGGACCGGCAGCCTGCACCGGTTGTACCCATACAATGCGCGGGATGGGCGCGAGGATCCAACAAGCCGGGATGCGCGCGTCTTGCGCGGAGGCGCGTTTAACAGCCCGCGCAGAGTCTTGCGCTGTGCTTATCGCAGCTGGAGTCTGCCGCACTTCCGCTTTGACTACCTCGGTTTTCGGGTCGTGGCGTCGCAACAGATGTCAGACTTATCAAAGAAGTCTGACATCTGACCTTTCCTTTGGTATGATGAAGTCACTATGGCAGAAGTAAAACCCACAATTACAGTGAAATTCCTGATCGACGGACAAGAGGTCGGCATGATGCTGTTGATCGCAAAAGACTTTAAGACTGGCAGCACTGGCTACTACGGCCAGGGCAAGGTATCCCTCGGCGACGACGCCGTAAAGGGTTATCAGGCCCAGGTGCAACTTGTAAAAATCGGATCAAAGGAAGCTAAACCAACGAACGAATAAAGAGGTAACACCGTGCGCATTCTCATCACTGGCGGCGCTGGATTCATCGGATCGCATGTAAGTGAGCGGCTGATTGGCGAAGGGCACGACGTGGTGGTGATGGACAACTTCATCACCGGGTCGCCCGCCAACATCGCACACCTGCAAGGCAACAGCCATTTCACGTTCATCAAGGCTGACATCAGCGAGTGGTGCGAGGTCGAAGGGACGCTCGATGCGGTGATGAACCTTGCGTCGCCGGCCAGCCCGGTCGGGTACCTGGATAACCCGATTGCGACGATGAAAGTCGGTTCGCACGGCACATACAATGCGCTCGAAGTAGCCCGCAAGAAACGCGCGCGCTTTCTGCAGGCCAGCACCAGCGAGGTTTACGGCGACCCGCTGGAGCACCCGCAGACTGAAACCTACTGGGGCAATGTCAATTGCATTGGCGTGCGCTCGGTATACGATGAGGCCAAGCGCTATGCCGAAGCCCTGACGATGGCCTACTGGCGCACACATGGGGTGCGGACGCGCATCATCCGCATTTTCAATACCTATGGCCCGCGCATGGCGTTGAACGATGGGCGCGTCGTTCCCAACTTCGTCGCGCAGGCCGTGCGCAACGAGCCGATCACCGTGTACGGCGACGGCGCCGCCACGCGCGCCTTCTGCTACGTGACCGACCTGGTCGACGGCATGTTGCGGCTGTTGTGGTCGGACGAGCACATGCCCGTGAACGTGGGCAACCCGAATGAGATGACCGTGTTCGAGTTTGCACAGGCCGTTCGCGCCGCCGGCCAGCCGGAGTGCAAGAGCGAGATCATCTTCTTCCAGCCCAAAGCAGAACGCGTCTCCGACGATCCACAGCGGCGCAAGCCCGATATCACACGCGCCCGCAACATCCTGGGATGGGAGCCGAAAGTGTCGCTCGAAGAGGGTTTAAGGAAGACCATCGCGTACTTCCGCAGTGTCATGCGCGAAGGATAGTTCAATTCTTCAAGTAAATGGTAGGATAGGCCTAATGGCAATCATCTTCCCATTTACCGCATTAGTGGGCCAGGAGCGCATGCGCCGCGCCCTGGTGTTAAACGCAATCTATCCGCAGATCGGCGGCGTGCTCATCCGCGGCGAACGCGGCACGGCCAAAAGCACCGCGGCGCGAGCGCTCGCCGCACTGCTTCCCGAGATCGATGTCTTTGAGGGCGACCCCTTCCAGTGCGATCCGACCAACAGCACTACGCTCACCGATGAACTGCGCGCGCGCGTTCAGGCGGGCGACCGGCCGCGCGTCATTCGCAAGAAGACGCCGTTCGTCAACCTGCCCGTCAGCGCCACCGAAGACCGCGTCGTCGGCACACTCGATATCGAGAAGGCCATCCAGCGCGGCGAGCGCCGTTTTGAACCCGGCATCCTGGCGGCAGCCAACCGCGGCGTGCTGTATGTGGACGAAGTCAACCTGCTCGATGATCATGTCGTCGATCTGCTGCTCGACGTAGCTGCGATGGGTGTCAACGTGGTTGAACGCGAGGGCGTCAGCTTCTCGCACCTGGCGCGCTTCGTATTGATTGGCTCGATGAACCCCGAAGAGGGCGACCTGCGCCCGCAACTGCTTGATCGATTCGCGCTTGCCGTGGACATCCTGGGCATTCGTGATCCCATTGCGCGCATGGCGATCCTCGAACGGAACTTAGCCTTCGAAGGCGACCCGGCCGGATTCGTCGCCGAGTGGCAACCCAAAGAGGAGCAACTCCGCAACGAGATCGTCGCCGCGCGGGCGCGCCTGCCTCTGGTCAAGCACACTCAGCACAACCTGGCAACCATCGCCAACCTGGTTGCGAGCCTGGGCGTCGACGGCCACCGCGCCGACATCGTCATCCTGAAGACAGCGCGCGCGCACGCGGCGTTGCAGGGGCGCGAATCCATCAACGAGCAAGACATCCTGATGGCCGCCGAACTGGCACTGCCGCACCGCCTGAAGCGTCACCCGTTCCAGGACACCGAACAGGCCATGGCCGTGCTTGGTGAGAAGCTGCAACAGATTGAAGACCAGATGACTGGCACGCAGCAACAGCCAGACGCGCAGAGTCAGCAAACCAAGACGCCGGAGAATAGCGCAAAAAAAGTGAAGAGGGGCTAAACGACAATCCAGATGCTTCGCAGGGCCCCGCGGAGCCAATGATTCAAACGACGCCCTCGGCGCCGCAAACTGCTCCGGACACAAAAGGCGGGCAGAAAGTCGCGATTGGCGATCAGTTCCGTGTGCGTAAACTCAACACGCCGCTGGACAAGATTACGCGCAACAAGGCGGGACGGCGCAGCACGTCGCGCACCGACCGCAAGCGCGGCCGCTACATTCGCGCGCGCCCGATGGGTGAAGGGCGCGTCAACGATCTGGCCTTTGACGCCACCCTGCGCGCAGCGGCGGTGCATCAACGCGCGCGCCGCCGGATATTGGCCGATGCCGCGGCCAAGGCGTCACCCAACGCCAAACCCGAAGCGCTAAGCCCGAAGTTTCTGGTGCGCCGGTCGGACTATCAACGCAAGATACGCGTGCGCCGCACCTCCAACCTGGTGGTGTTCGTCGTCGACGCCTCGTGGAGCATGGCTGTGGCAGAACGCATGGCGGCGACGAAGGGCGCGATCATGTCGCTGCTCACGGACGCCTACCAGCGCCGCGACCGCGTCGGGCTGATTGTGTTTCAGAAGAACGCGGCCACACTGATCCTGCCGCCCACATCGTCGGTCGATCTGGCGCAAAAAGCATTAGGCGATATCCCCGTCGGCGGGAAAACGCCGCTGGCGGCTGGCCTGACTCTGGCTTACCAGGTAGTGACGCGCGAACTGCGCCTGCACCCCGATGTCATGCCATTGCTTATTATTCTCACCGATGGCGCCGGCAACGTAAGCATGGGCAACCTGCCGCCGCAGGTGGAAGCGTACCGCATGGCTAACTTGATCCGCGACGAAAGCATCCGCTCGGTCGTGATTAACATGGAACACGCCGCATTTGATCAAGGGCTGGCGCGCAAGCTGGCCGAGAATCTGGACTGCGCGTGCTTGTCGTTGCGCGATCTGCATGCGGAGACGCTCTACGCGGCTGTCAAGAAAGAACTAAAGTAGAACTGGGACCTGGAGAGAAACATGTCAGAAACACAACAACCCACTGTGAAAATGTACGGAGCGATGTGGTGCGGGGATACGCGCCGCGCGCGCTCGTGGTTCGACACGCACAAGGTCGCCTACGAGTGGATCGATGTGGACAAGGACAAGGAAGCCGAGGCTTACGTGAAATCGGTCAACCGGGGCAACCGCAGCATCCCGACCATCGTCTTTGCCGATGGATCGATTCTGACCGAGCCCAGCACCAGCAAGATCGAAGCGCACGTGAAGTCGCTGGGGTTGCTGGCAGCATAATACTACCTATCTCCCTGCGAAAGGTTGTCTTGCGCATGGCGTATTCTTTAGACAACCTTCGCAGGGGGATTGCTTATCCTACGACCACAAGCGGTCCCACGACTTCTCGTTGTCCCACTCCGTCGTCGGCTCGAAGTAGCCGGTGTCGTCGGGATGCAGGTGCTGCTTGATCTCCTCCTCGTTGAGTTCGATCCCCAACCCGGGCGTCTCCGGCACCGCGATGTAACCGTTCTGGATTAGCGGCTTCGGGATGCCAGTAATCAGGTTATCCCAGTACGGCGTGTCCGCGAAGTGATGTTCGAGCGCGATGAAGTTCTCAGTCGCCGCTGCGCAATGCACTGCGGCCATCGTCGACACGGGGGTGCCGGCCATGTGCAACGCCATGCTGACGCCGTACTCCTGCGCCAGGTCGCCGATCTTCTTCGTCTCGAGGATGCCGCCCGATGTGGCAATGTCGGGGTGGCACACGGATATTGCGCCGGCCTGGAAAAGCTTCAGGAAGTCCTCCTTGAGGTAGATATCCTCGCCGGTGCATACAGGCGTGCGCAGCGCCTTGCGCATCAACACCCACTGTTCGGTTAACTGCCAGGGCACCATGTCCTCCAACCATGCCAGGTTGAACGGCTCCATCGCGTCGCCCAGGCGAATGCAGTCCTCCACGCCAATGTGGCCGAAGTGATCCGCCGCGATTGGGATATCATAGCCAACAACGTCACGCACGGCGGCGACGTAATCGGACAGCCAGTCGATGCCGATCTCGGTCAGGCGGATGTGCGTGAACGGATGCATGACGCTGCGCGTGTCCAGCATGCCCGCGGGTGATGACAGAGCGCCGGGGATGTCGAGCAACGGTTCGATGCCAACATCCATCTTGAGCATTGTGAAGCCGCGCTCCATGCGCCCCTTGAGCATTGCACCCATCGCCTCGCCAGTCGGCTCATTGGGCGTGTCGCAATACAGGCGAATGCGGTCGCGGAACTTGCCGCCAGCAAGTTGATAGGCTGGGACGCCGTAAGCCTTGCCGGCCAGGTCCATCAACGCCATCTCGACTGCGCACACACCGCCGCCCTGGCGCGCATGCCCGCCAAACTGCTTGATCTTGCGGAAGATCTTATCGACGTTGCACGGGTTCTCGCCGATCAGGCGCGACTTGAGCATCAGCGCGTAGGTCTTACTCGCGCCGTCGCGCACTTCGCCCAGGCCATAGATGCCCTGGTTCGTGTCGATGCGAATCAACGGGCAGCGCCCAATCGGGATGCGCGTGGTCACGGCGCGGATGTCGGTGATGCGCAGATCGCTCGGGCGTGAATGCGCGCGGACATTGTCTTCAGGAATAGCACTCATCTTGGTGGTCACTCCATTCAGGTTAAATGCAAAGTTAGACTTCAACGCCTTTAATTCTATAATCTATTCCATGAACGCAACATCCCTGACATTAGACGAGCAAGTTGCCCTGTTGATGCAAGGCACTGAATACGGCGACGAACAAACCGCCCGCAACATGGCCGCCGAGTTGCGCGCCCGGCTGGCCGAAGGACGCCCCCTGCGCGTGTACTGTGGCTACGACCCGCGCACCAGTGATTTGCACATCGGGCATACCATCACCATGCGCAAACTGCGCCAGTTCCAGGAACTGGGCCACCAGGTGATTTTTTTGATAGGCAACTACACCAGCCTCCTGGGCGACCCGTCGGATCAGGACAAGCTGCGGCCTGTGCTCACTTCCGAGCAGGTGGCGAACAACGCGCAGACCTATGCCGATCAGGCGTTTAAGATTCTCGACCGCGCGAAGACTCAGGTGCGTTACAACGCCGAGTGGTTGTCAGAACTCAGTTTTCTCGAAGTCATCCAACTGGCGCAGAACTTTACGGTGCAGCAGTTCATGACGCGCGAGAACTTTGCGCTGCGCCTGCAAAAGGGCGACGCGATCCATCTGCACGAGACGTTTTACAGTCTGATGCAGGGTTACGACGCGGTAGCGCTTCAGACCGATGTTCAGGTCGGCGGCACCGATCAGCTCTTCAACATCCTCACAGCCGGGCGCAAGCTGCAGGAAGCGCGCGGGCAAAAACCGCAGGTCGGCATCTTCGTCCAGCTTCTGCCCGGCACAGACGGTGTGGTGAAAATGTCGAAGTCACTCGGGAATCACATCCCGATCCTGAGCACGCCCGAGGACATGTACGGCAAGGTGATGAGCATTCCCGATTTTGTCATGCCGCTCTATTTCAAGCTGGCCACGCGCTACACGCCCAGCCAGATCGCACAGGTTGAAGCCGGGCTGAAGGCTGGCACTGCGCACCCGCGCAATGTCAAGATGGAGCTGGCGCGCGAGATCGTGTCGATCTTCCACGACGACGCTGCCGCACAACGCGCGGAGGAGCACTTCCGCACCGTGTTCCAGCAACGCGAAGTTCCAACGGACATTGAGTCATACGTAGTCAACGGGACGCCGACAATTGTCGAAGTGATCGTTGCCGCTAAACTCGCACCGTCGAAGAACGAAGCGCGCCGGTTAATCGCTGCCGATGGCGTCTCACTGGATGGCCGCAAAGTCAGCGACCCGGTTGAAGTGATAAACCCGCCTGACGGCGGAATTGTGTTGCAAGTCGGCAAGCGCCGCTTCGTCCGCCTGGTCAAGTAGCGCGCGGACGTTGTCTCGCGCATCTGTGAGGTGTCATGGCATATCGTTTCCCAGGCATGGACCCGTACATTGAGAAGCGTGAGCTTTGGCCTGACTTCCACCAGAACCTTGCGGTGGAATGTCAGGGCCAGCTCAACGCGCACCTGAGTGAAAATTATTACGCAGGAGTGAGTCTCTGGACTGCTTCAGAGGAACTCTCGATATCGACTGCCCACACCACCTACCCGGATGTCGGCATCTTCGATAAAGGCAGGGATGTGGCGGAGGTTGCGGAGGTCTATGCGGCCACAGATAGTCAACCACGAACAGCGCCAATACGCCGCGTATACCGCCCAGCCATCGACATCAAGCAGTTTGCCGTGCGCATTTATCTCACGCACTCATCGGAACTGGTAACGTCCATTGAGATACTGTCGCCAACGAATAAACGAGAACCCGGATTGGACAAATATCGTGTGAAACGCGCCGGGTTAACGAGTTCGCAGGTGCACCTGGTCGAGATCGACCTGTTGCGCGGCGGCGAGCGACCCGGCCCGGAAGTTAATGAGCCGCCCATCGACACCGATTACATGTTGCTGGTCAATCGCTACGCCGAAGGCGACACGCGCGCTTCTGACATCTGGCCGGTAGCGATGAGTGAAACACTGCCGATGCTTCTCATTCCACTGCTGGCGCCGGATGCAGATATCGAACTTGACCTGTACACAGCCATCCGGGCTGTTTATGTGCGCGGTGTGTATGAACGCCGCATCAACTATTCCAAGCCCGTGCCGCCACCCAATCTGCGTCCCGAGATGGCGGCCTGGCTACAACAGCAAAAAGCCGCGTAGCGCGCTACGCGGCATCAATCAACCCGCACGGCTTGATCGTGACGCCCTTGTTCCCGCGCTTGATCTTGAGCGTGGTGATCTCAAACGGCCTCAGGTCCAGGCGGATCATCTCCACGCCTTCGAGCGTCAGCGTGACCGCAGTCGCTTTGCCAGCGGATTCGATCAACCGCGCGATCAACGCGTCCTCGTCCTCCGCTTTGCGCAAGGCGCCAAGCTGTACCGTCTGCGGCGACACCTGCAGGAACGGCAGCACGGCGCCGGCCGGGTCGAGACGCGGCGTCGGCGGGTAGAACACCGCAAACACATCGAGCGGCTGGTTCAGTTCCAGCGCAGCCGGCAATAACGCTGCCGTGACGACATCCGTCTGACCGGCGATGACCCTGAAGCATGTATCGATCTGCCCCTGGTCCAGGAACGTGTGATGTTCATTGACCTCGATCGCCTGATCGCCCCAGCGGGTATGCACCGCGCCGCGCGCGACGCTCAACCCAAGTGTGCCATCGGGCGCCACAGCGAACCCATATTGCCCGTTGTTCGCCACGCCCACCGCCAGCCGGAGCGTCTTCGGCTTGGACTTCTTCGCCACGGCCTTAGCGGCGCCCTGCGATTCAACCGCGCGCACTGCGCTATCGCTCTCGTCCAGCCTCATCCAGCGATTCTGCGAGTGTTCGCTGCCGTCAGCCACGCGTTTGGCAATCCCATAGGGAACTTCGCACGTCACCTGCGGGTTGGGCAGATCAAACGGCAGCACGAACTTGGCCAACTTACGGCGCTCCTGCCAGTGCAGGCGCGTGTTGATATCAAGGTGCGGCAGATCGGCATACATCGTCACCTGAATGCTGGCCTTGGAGCCCTGCCAGCCAGTCAGGCACTCGATGGTGACTGCCAATTCGCGCGACATGCCATCGGGCAATAGATCGCCGGACGACGGCAACACGCGCAGCGCAGCGCCGGTCTCGGCCACCTCACCAGCCCACTGTGCGCCCACCTGCTGGGGCGTCAGCGGCGCGAACACGCCCACTGGCGTGTTGAAGTCCACGTTGCTATCGCCGCCCCAGGCGTCGCCGCTATCGCGCATGGCGGCAAAGTGCGCCGGCCCGCGCAACAGCTCGCGGTCGGTAGTCTTCTCGACCAGCGAGACAAGCGCGGCCAACTCATGCGAGAACGTGGCGCGCAACCAGCGATTTTCCACCACGATCTGTTTGTCGTTCTGCTGCAACTGCAATGGGGCAGAAGCGCTGCGGCGCGCCGGTTTCGTGTTGGTGTGCACCTCATAGCGACGCACCGACATCGCCGGCATATCGGCGATAAAGAGCAGGTGCGGCTGGAACCCGCCGCTGGTCTGCTCAAAGGCGCCGCCGCCAGTTTGGCACGGCGTCACCTGGCCCTGATCGTCGTGCAGGATAAACGGATGCCGACCAGGCGGTGGGCGGTAGTCAATCACAAAATGCCCGCTCACTGCCGCCTTCATCGGGTACGGGTGCGGGTTGAACACATAGAGCGGGACAGTGCCTGGGGTCGGCGGTGTCGCAGGCATAAGCGCGTTCTGTGCCTTGAAGGTCACGGTCTCGGCGATGTGTGTCGCGTAGCCGAAGTAATCCATGACGCCTGGCAACGCCGTCTCGGCCAGCGAACCGCACAACGTGTCATGGAACGAGTTGAACAGCACGGCTTTCCACGCCTTGCGCAACTTGCTCGATGGGTATGGCGCGCCGGCGCGCCACCACGCGATGGCCGCCCACTTCTCGGCGGCGCCCAGCATCGCTTCAGCGCGACGCATCCCGCGCTTGATCGGCGCGACCGAGGTGTAGCAGCCGGCGAAGGTGCGCTGCAATTCATCCTGATGCACAGGAATTGTGTCCACGGGGATTTGTCCGCTGATGCGTTCGAGATACGCTTCGGGCGTGCTGTGGCGCACCTGCACATCGTTTGTCTCGGCGATCAACACGCGCAGTTCGAGCAGGTCGGCGCGCGTCGGGCCGCCGCCATGATCGCCCAGCCCCCACAGCACAAGCACATCATGCCCAGTCTCGCGCGCTTGCGTGACGCCGTTCATGGCCTGCGCTTTGGCCGTCTGCACGCCGGGAACCGGAATATCCGCCGGGCCAGTGCAATACCAGCCTGTGTCGGGGCGCACTGCCAACACGCGCGCGCCATCGTGACCCTGCCATTGATAGAGCGGCGCGGGCAATGCCAACTGATGCTGCACGGGGCGGCAATGGAGATACAGGCCATAGCCGGCCTGCGCCAGAATCTGTGGCAGGCTGGCCGGGTGGCCGAAGGTGTCGAAGTTATAGGCGACGGTGGGCTTGACGCCGAAACGGCTGTCGAAGTAACGCCGGCCTTCCTGAATCAATTGGACAATCGTCTCGCCCGCCGACATGTTCAGATCGGGCTGCAGATACCAGCCGCCGGCAACGTGCCAGCGCTCCTGTTTGACGAGCTTGCGGATGCGCTCGAACAAATCGGAATCGTTGTCCTCGATAAATTCGTAGAGCACGCTCTCGTTGTGGTTAAAGACAAACTCCGGAAACTCATCGAGCATGTCCGCGGCGGTATGGAATGTGGAGATGGCTTCGCGCGCGCCCTCCTGCCATGTCCACATCCACACCGGGTCGATATGCGCCTGGCACACCAGGTGAACGATTGGGCGATCATCGGTTACTTTGTTCTGCTTTTCTTTGACCATAAATATCCTCGGATTGACCTCTCCCCAACCCTCCCCTGCAAGGGGAGGGAGTATGAAGGGGAGGGTCGGGGAGAGGGGGGATTAACCCAGCCTCCCGAACTCGCGCTCCAGTTGCGCCGTGCCGATCTGGATCATTGTCGGGCGACCATGTGGGCAGGTGCGCGGCGATTCGCATGCTTCCAAATCGCGCACCAACGCCTGCATCTCGGCATACGTCAGAACGCGCCCGGCCTTGATCGACATGCGCTTGCATACGCGCCGCACCACACGCGCTTCCATGTCCTTGTGGAGCGGGGCGTCGCCCATCTCCAGATCGGCCACGATCTCGCGCAGGGCGGCAGCGATATCATCCTGCACCATCAACGCAGGCACGGCGCGCACCAGAAAGGTGTTCGCCCCGAAAGGCTCGATATCGAAGCCGATGTCATGCAGCGTTTCGAGGTCGCCGTGCAAGTGGTGCGCGCTGTCGGCTGGTATGTCAACCGGAACGGGGTCGAGCAACACCTGTGACGCGACGGCGCCCATCTCGCGCGCCGCCATCATCTTCTCGTACATGATCCGTTCGTGCGCCGCGTGCTGATCGATCAGATACAACCCCTCGGGGCCTTCCGCAATGATGAAAGCCGCAGCCAGTTGCCCCAGAATGCGCAACGCGGGCAACAGGGGCGCGCGCGTTGCGGGTTTGATTGGCAGCGTCGACTGCAGATCGCCAGTAGCAGTCCCGGATGACGCCGGCGCCGCATTGCGCGCAATCCCCACTCGCTCCCACGTCTCTGCGCCGCTCAACGGCGCCTGCTGTCCCAGTAATATCGCGCTTGCGTTAACTGGTTGTGAAGCCTGCCCCTCAATCGTATTCGATGCGTTGCCAGTCTCTAGTCTCGAATCTCCAGTCTCATTCCTGCGATCGACAAATACGCTTGGCGGTTCTGGCACAGGCAGGTGTTCGAGCAGCGTTTTACGCACCGCGCGCATCACCACGCTGAAGGCTGCGTCCGCATCGCGGAATCGCACTTCGGCTTTGGCGGGATGCACGTTGACATCCACCTCTTCGGGCGGCGTCTGCAACATGATGACCGCGATCGGATACCGCCCGGTCATCAATAGCGTGTGATACGCCTGCACTACGGCATATGACAGCTTCGCGTCCTGCACTGGCCTGCCATTCACAAACAGGATGATCTTCGTGCGGTTGCCGTGATCGAGCACAGGCAATGCCGCATAGCCATACACGCGCATCGACGCAGATGGAGGAGACTGGAGATTTGTGATTTGAGATTTGGTATCCGGGGTGATGACGACATCCATGTCTGGCGAGGGCTGTCCAGCCTCTTGTTGCTCACCTCTCGTCACTAATCGCGAATCTCTAATCTTTAATCTCTCCTCTCCGACTGGAATCATCTGCTCCACCGCCGTCGCGCCATAGACCTCGATGAGGACGTCGTGCATGTTGCCAGTGCCGAGCGACTGGAAGGATCGGCGACCGTCGTGCAGCAGCGTGAAGCAGATGTGCGGATAGGCCAGCGCATAGCGCGTGACCATACTATCGATGTGGCCGCGCTCGGTCTGGATGGACTTGAGAAACTTAAGCCGGGCAGGGACGCGCGCAAAAAGATGCTCGACCGTCATTGTCGTCCCCGCTGTGCGCCCGATGCCTTCTTCACTGATGGCCTTGCCGTTATCCACGCGCAGCAGCGTGCCGACGGCCTCATCGACGTGGCGCGTGCTGCACGTCATCGTGCTGACGGAGGCGATACTCGCCATCGCCTCGCCGCGAAATCCGAGGGTCAAAATGTGCGACAGATCATCCACCGACTGCAGCTTGCTGGTGGCATGATGGGCAAACGCCAACGCGACCTCGGCTTTGTGAATGCCGCTGCCATCGTCGGTGATGCGGATCAGCCGGCGCCCGCCTTCGACGCACTCGATCCGGATATCGCGCGCGCCCGCATCGATGGCGTTCTCCACTAGCTCTTTGATCACTGAGGACGGGCGTTCGACAATCTCGCCGGCCGCAATCCGCGCCACCAGTGTTTCAGGCAGAATCTGAATTGGCATGAGTCTTGAACCGTGAACTGAAAGCATACCACCTGGCGCTGATCACACTGCACTCGACATAAAATCCTGCATCACCAATTGCAGCTTGCGTTCGCCGTTCCATTCGTTGATATCGAGTTGAAACACAACGTCGACCTTTACCCCTGCGCTGACTTCACTGGCGCGCTCGCCCATGCGCCAGCCAATCGCTTCCCACGTGACGTTCTTCGCGTCTTTGAGGCGCAGTTGCAGATGCGGCCCGGGCGGCGGTGTTGCGCCGTCATGCCCATGCGTCTTGCCCACGCGACGAATCCCCTGCACGATTGCGCCGCGCGCAATAAAAGTGGGGCGCGGGTTGCCCATGCCATGGGGTTCCAGCACCGCCAGCGCATCGAGTGTCGCCATCGTCGTCTTGGCCAGGCTGATCTCAGCGTCGATGTTCAACGCGCGCTTCCAGCCGCCCTCGGGTTGCTGCGCGCGCGCAATCTCAATCAGCCGTTCGCGCAGCGGATCGAGTAATACTGCAGGTATCGTAAATCCTGCCGCGGCTGCGTGTCCCCCATGGCGCGCCAGCAAATCCTTGCACAGATCCAGCGCCGCCGTAATGTTAAACCCTTCCACGCTGCGGCACGATCCGCGCGCCTCGCCCATCTGGGTCGCCACGACCACTGCCGGCTTATAGAAGCGCTCGACCAGCCGGGCCGCGGCCAGCCCGATCACGCCGGAACTGTAATCCTCGGATGCGGCAAACAACAACGGCGCATCGGCCTGCCTATCGGCAAGCGTGAGTGCTTCCGCGGATCGCGTGACGCTATCGGTGGTTTTCTGGCGTTGCTCGTTGCGCGCGTTCAACTCCTGCACGATCTCCGCGGCTTCGGATTCACTCGTCGCGATCAGCAAGTTATAGGCGCCAAGCGCATGCTCGATCCGGCCAGCGGCATTCAAGCGCGGGCCGATGCCAAAGCCAATCGTCTGTGACGTGACTTGCCCGACCTTCACGCCAGCGGCGGTCGCCAGATAGCGCGCGCCCACGCGCGGCTGCGTGTTGATGCGTTTCAAACCGGCCTGCACCAGGGCGCGATTCTCGCCGATCAGTTGCGCCACATCCGCCACCGTGCCAATCGCTACCAGGTCGAGCAGCGACTCTTCGTCGCAAGCGACTGTCACACCACTATCGGCATAAGCTCTTAATAGTGCTTGCGCCAGCCGGAAGGCCACGCCTACGCCGGCAAGCAACCTGAATGGATAGGTGTTCGCCGGGTCGGCGCGCGTGGGGTTGATCACTGCGATGGCAGCGGGCAGGTTGCCGTGCTCCAGCGCATGATGATCGGTGATGATCAGATCGAGGCCGATCTCGCGCGCATGCAACGCCTCAGCGTTCGCGCGCGCGCCACAGTCCACCGTGATCACCAGGCTGACGCCATCAGCTTTCAGTTTGTCGAGTGCGTCGGCATGCAGACCATAGCCCTCTTCGAAGCGATCGGGAATATAGACCTGCGCGCGCGCCTTGAGCGCGGCGAACACCTGCATGAGCAACGCGCAGGAGGTGACGCCGTCACAGTCATAGTCGCCATACACTGCGATTTTCTCACCCGCGCCGATTGCCCGCTGAATACGGTCAACGGCAACCGCCATATCGGGCAGCGCAAATGGATCGACCTGGATTGCATCGCTCGCGATGAACGCTTTGGCGATCTCAGGATCACGAGTGCCGCGCGCCCACAACACCTGCATCACCAGCGGATGCGTGCCAGGCGCCGCATTGAGAAATTCAACGGGCGCGAACGGGGTAATGTCCCATCTGGTTCGTGGTGTGCTGGTCATGTGCTGTGTTCAGGAAACCGGTCTGGCAAGAGCTAGTAAGAGAACAAGAAGCCCGCTTTCGTATGAAAGCGGGCTTCCACAAAACGACCTGAATGTGTGCGAACTAGAACCAGTTCTGCTTCTTGCAGAAGTCGGTAACGACGGGGATGGTGACATCTTTGCCCTGATAGGCCTGAATGCCCCAGTAAACTTGAATAATCCAACCAATTAGCCCGATGCAAACACCAATGAAAACGAATGACAATACAACAGAAAGAATGATGATTGGCACAGAAAAGGCGATGCTTTGAACAGCATGTTTTCGGAGCACCGGGTCATTCTTCATAGTATCCATCAGAAGAATGATGATGCCACCAATTGGCGCGATGACGTACGCTAACAAGGCCATTAACTTCGCATTTGAATCACTAGACGGAGACTGAGTTGCCATATCCATTTCCTCCTAAAATTCGTACCAAATTTCTAATAACAATCCCTATTGTAAACCGATTATGGCTGTGAGCAAGTGGACGATCACTGAATTTGTCAAAGGAATACAATCGTTATATGGCAAGAATTCTCTTTATGGGCACGCCGCAGTTCGCCGTGCCGTCGCTCGCCGCGCTCACGCAACATTTTGACGTCGTCGCTGTCGTGACACAACCTGATGCGCCGGCCGGGCGCGGTCGCGCATTGACCCCGTCGCCGGTCAAGCAGTTCGCGCTCGCGCACATGCCCGGCGTGCCCGTGCTGCAACCCGAAACGCTCAAACCGCCTGAGGTGGTGGCGCAATTGCGCCAGTGCGCGCCTGACGCGATCGTTGTGGCGGCCTTTGGTCAGCTCCTGCGCCAGGATGTGCTTGATCTGCCGCCGCGCGCGTGCATCAACGTGCACGCCTCGATCCTGCCGCGCTGGCGCGGCGCATCGCCGATCAGTGCGGCCATCGCCGCGGGCGATGCCGTCGCCGGCATCACGATCATGCTGATGGAAGCCGGGCTGGACACCGGGCCCATTCTGTCACAACGCAGCACGCCCATCAACACCGACGACACGACCGATGCATTGACCGAGCGCCTCGCCCAGATCGGCGCCGAGTTGCTCGTCGAAACGCTGCCGGGCTGGTTTGGCGGCCAGATCACCCCTCAGCCACAGGATGACGCATTGGCGACCAAGTGCGAGCGGCTGACCAAGGAAGAGGGCATCATTCACTGGGCGCGCAACGCTGTGGATATCGAGCGGCAGGTGCGCGCGGTGACGCCGTGGCCGGGCGCCACAACAGTCTGGCATGGCAAACAACTTCAGGTGAAGCGCGCGCGTCTGCACACTGGCGCTACTGAGGCTGCGCTCGAACCCGGCGCCGTCAGTGAGGATGGGCCAGCCGTGCGCGTGCAGTGTGGCGAGGGCATGCTCGAACTGCTCGAAGTGCAACTGGAAGGCAAGCGGGCCGTCAGCGTCGCCGAGTTTACGCGCGGCCAAAGACAGTTTGTAGGATCGAAATTGGGGATTGGAGATTAGAGATTAGTGATCACTGAACTAAGCGAAGAAAAACCTGGCCTTCCAGCAGGGGCCGCGACCACACCGGCGCCACACAAGACCGATTCCCGGCGCAACTTCCTGGCGTTTGGCGGCGACATGCTCACGTTTATGACCGGGCTGTCGTTCATCCCGGCCACCATCGTCATGGTTGGCATGGCCAGCCGGTTGACCAGTGACAAGGCGCTACTCGGCGTCGTTGCGATGACGGGCAGCGTCGCGTGGTTTCTGCCGCAGGTCATCGCTGCGCGCATCGTGCACGGCAAACAGCGCCAGAAGAGTTACCTTGTCGGCGCGAGCACGATCGGCAGACAGATGTACCTGCTGATGGCGCTCTGGCTATACTTTACGCGCGCAGAATCGCCGCTGCTCACCGTCTTTGTCCTGATCACGTGCGTCGCCATCTTCCATATCGCGGATTCACTGGCAGGCGTGGCGTGGTTCGATATGCTCAGCCGCGCGCTCTCACCACGCATGCGCGGGCGCAGTGTGGCACTGGGCAATCTGATCGGCCTGGTCGGCGGGATCGGCGCCGGGCTGATCGTCGAGCGGGTGCTCTCACCTACCGGCCTGCCTTTCCCAATCAACTACGCCGTCCTTTTCTTCTGCGCATGGCTATGCTTCATGGCCTCCTCCGTGTTTATTCTGTTCATCAAAGAAATACCGATGTCGGCCGATGAACACAGCCAGACAGCCGATACGCATTTCCTGGCTAATCTGGCAAAAGTGTTAAGAACGGACAAGGTGTTCCAACGACTGATCTTTGCGCGCATCTTTACCGGCATTGAGACGATGGCCGCCGCATTTTACGTAGTGTTCATCCGCGAGCGCCTCGGCCTGCACGATGACATCCTCGGCGTATTCACCATCGCCTCGGTCGGCGGCGGCATACTGGGCATTGCCTTTTTCGGTTGGCTGGGCGACCGTATAGGTTCGCGCGGCGTGATCCGCAGTTCGATCGGGTTGCAGGTGGTCGCGCCCACACTTGCGCTAGTCGTGGCGGCGCTCCCCGTGATTGCAGGCGCTGCGCCCGACGTCGCCATCGCCATCTTTGTGGGGGTTATCGCCGTCAACGGCGCAGTCGCGCAGGCCGGTATGCTGGGATTCCAGAGCTACCCGCTCGACGCCGCGCCCGAGCGTTATCGCGCCATGTATATCGGCGTGCTGAACTCGGTCGGCGGCGTCGTGTCGCTCACCCCCTTGCTGGGCGGGCTGATGCTTGATGGGATCACCGCGAGCGTATCGAGCCAGGCGGCCTACAGCATCGTGTTCGGAATCGCGGCAATAAGCGTCGTCGCCGGACTGATCACCAGCTTTGGGTTGCCGAAGCCCGCGCGCAACATGGAATAGAAGGCAACCAAACAGGGGATTGGGTGTTTCATTCCTATGCGGCTATAATCCGCAGGGAGAAATTTTTGAGAACTTTACCTCATCACACAGCCGCATCAGGACGCTGGAAGGTGTGGGAATAACCATGACTGTACTAACAAAGAAGCGCATCGACGTTGTAATCCCTGTATACAACGAAGAGCGCGACCTCGGTCCCAGTGTCGCGAAACTGCGGGAGTTTCTACAAGCCAACTGCGCCTACCAGTGGCGCATTATGGTCGCGGACAACGCATCCAAAGACCGCACCCTGGAGATTGCCAAAGAACTGACGGCGCGCTTTCCGGGCGAAGTCACCTTCATCCACCTGGATGCCAAGGGGCGCGGGCGCGCCCTCAAGGCTGCCTGGCAGTCGTCTGATGCTGACGTCGTCTCATATATGGACGTGGACTTATCGACCAACCTGCAACATTTCATGCCGATGATCGAACCGCTGATGCGGGGCGAGTATCATGTGGCAACAGGGTCCCGCCTGATGCCCGGGGCGCGGGTCAAGCGACAATTCAAACGCGAAGTCGTGTCGCGCATCTACAACCTGATCGTCAAGATCATGTTTCCGGCGCGCCGGTTTTACGACGCACAGTGCGGCTTCAAGGCGGTCAGCCGCAAAATCGTGCAGGAGTTGATCCCCTACATCCAGGACAACGCCTGGTTCTTCGACTCGGAATTGCTGTTGCGCTCTGAGCAGAACGGTTATCGCGTCTGGGAAATACCCGTCGAATGGATTGAGGATATGGACACACGGGTTAAGATTGTGTCCACCGCGATGGAAGACCTGAAAGGGTTGTGGCGAGTGCGAACGACAAAATTGAAATAGTGTTTACTGGCAAGGAATGAACCATTATGCAAAATAGACGAGTTGTTATTACTGGCATCGGCGCAGTGACGCCAGTCGGGCTGGACATGCCCGGCACCTGGGACGCACTGATTAACGGGCGTAACGGCGTCGGCCCCATCACGCACTTTGATTCAGGCTTCCTGCCCGTCCATGTCGCCTGCGAGATCAAGAACTTCGACCCAAAGATAGCGGTTGACCCAAAGGACGTCCGGCGCACCGACCTGTATGAACAATATGGGCTGAC
>CAIXPS010000053.1 GCA_903921365.1 uncultured bacterium
GATGGGCGCGTGAGTGAAGCGCGCATCGATCAGTCGGTGCGGCGCTTGCTGCGCGACAAGTTCCGGCTGGGGCTGTTCGACAACCCCTACATTGATGTGGACGCCGCCGAACAGATTGCGGGGCGCGCCGACTTCCGCGCCGCGGGTGATCTGGCGCAACGCAAGTCGATCGTGCTGCTGAAGTGCGGCGTTGAGCAGCGGTTGCTGCTGCCACTGAGGGCGGGGCTAAAGGTGTATGTTGAAGGCATCGATCCTGCCATCGCAAGCGGCTACGGGCAGGTCGTCGACAGCATCGAACAGGCCGACGTCGCGTTGTTGCGGGTGAGCGCGCCCTATGTAAAACAGACCGGCTTCCTGCGTGACATGATCCACCAGGGCGACCTCGACTTTAAGGGCGAAGAACTGGGGCGACTGCTGGGCATCCTCGCGCGCGTGCCGACTGTCGTGTGCGTTCACCTTGAGCGCCCGGCGGTCATCCCGGAGATCGCGGCACAGGCTGCCGCGCTGCTCGGTGACTTCGGCGCAAGCGATGCCGCCGTCCTCGATGTGATGTTCGGGCGCTTTGCGCCCACGGGCAAGCTGCCGTTCGAGTTGCCGTCGTCGATGGAGGCGGTGCGCAAACAGTTCCCCGACGTGCCACATGACTCTGAAAACCCGCTGTTCCCATTCGGTCACGGGCTGACCTATTAAAGAAGAGATTGGAGATTAGAGAGTGGAGAGAAATAAGATGACAGCAGTAAGTGCGGGAGCCCTTCGCAAGGGTGTGATCAAATCCTTTGGAAGGTTGGTTAAAGTATGCGATGTCGCGCGGGAACCCTTCGCGAGTGTGTGATTAAATCCCTTGCGAAGGTTGGTTAAAGTATGCGATATCGCGCGTGAACCCTTCGCAAGGGTGTGATTAAGCAAAAGATGACAGAACGTGTATTGGCAGTGCGTGAGTTGAACCGGGCGACGCTGGCGCGCCAGATGCTGTTGTCGCGCGCGGCGGCGCCGGCGATTGACGTCATCGAGCGACTGGTCGGTTTGCAGGCGCAGTATCCGCAACCGCCATACATCGGCTTGTGGTCGCGAGTGCGTGACTTTACGCGAGACGACCTGGCGCGGTTGATCGCCTCACGCACAGTGATCCGCGCGACGCTGATGCGCGGCACGTTGCATTTGTGCGCGGCGAACGACTTCACCGAACTGCGCCCGACGATTCAGTCTGTGCTTGACGACGGCTTCGCCTCGGTACTGAAACGCATGGACTGCCCAGACTTTGACAGGGAGAACGTGCTGGCTGCAGCGCGCGCGTTCCTCTCCGTGCGTCCGCGCACCTTCGAAGATATCAGCGCAATGCTCGCTGAGCGCTGGCCCAATTGCGAGGTCGGCGCGATGCGTTACGCCGCGCGCATGCTCCTGCCTCTGTTACAGACGCCCAACGACAGCACGTGGAGCTATCCTGGCAAGCCAGCGTTTGCACTCGCTGAAGACTGGCTGGGCAGGCCGATGGGAAACGCAGTCGATGTGCGCGCGTTGTTCCACCGCTATCTCGCCGCATTCGGCCCTGCGTCGATCAGCGACTTTCAGACATGGTCTGGTTTAAGCGGTTTGAAGGCTGTGGCCGATGCCTTAAAAGCCGGCCTGCGCGTGTATCGCGACGAACGCAAACGCGAACTACTCGATCTGCCCGATATGGAACTGCCGCCAGCGGATACACCCGCGCCCGAGCGCTTCCTGCCCGAATATGACAACCTGTTGCTCGCGCATACGCAACGCACGCGCATCATCCCCGATGAGCATCGCGTCAAGGTGTTCCTCAGCGCGTTGCGCGTCCGCGCGACCTTTCTCATCGACGGCTTTGTGCGCGGCGCATGGCGGGTCGATACTGTTAAGGGTAATGCGCGGCTTGTTATCGAGCCCTTTGACACATTAACGAAAGCCAATCGCAGCGCGCTGATCGATGAGGCAGAGCACCTGGTGCGCTTCACCGAGCCCGGCGCGAAGAGTTACGAAGTTCGATTTGAAGAAGAAGGAGAGTGAAAATGACCTGGCAATCCGATACGATCGAAGTGAACGGCCTGCGGCTGCACTACACGCGCACCGGCGGCGATAAACCAGCGCTGGTGCTGGCGCACGGTTTCTCCGATGACGGCCTGTGCTGGACGCCTGTGGCCGAGATACTCGCGCCCGACTACGATGTCATCATGGTCGACGCGCGCGGGCATGGCCGCTCAGCAGCGCCTGAACAGGGCTATGGCTCCGCCGAACACGTCGCAGACCTGGCAGGTGTGATCAGCGCGCTGCGGCTGCAACGCCCCATCCTGCTGGGGCATTCGATGGGCGCGATGTCCACATTGCTGCTGGCGGGCACATACCCCGATCTGCCGCGCGCGATCCTGCTCGAGGACCCGCCGCCGGCATGGTCAGCCAACTGGCCGCCGCCCAACACCCCACGACGCGGCGGGCATACTAACTGGATCGTTGACGTGAAGCGCAAGACGCGCGAAGAGATGATCGCCGACCAGCATGCGGCTTCACCATCGTGGTCAGAGGCAGAGCTCGGCCCATGGGCGGATTCAAAGCTGCGCCTCAGTATGAATGTGCTGAACGAAGGAGGTCAAGTGTCGGTGGACTGGAACGCCGCCGTGCATCGCGTCACCTGCCCGACGCTGTTGATCACCGCGGATCGCGAGCGCGGCGCAATTGTGTCGCCGGAAGGCGCAGCGGAATTGCAGGCGATTCTGCCGCGCGTCAAAGTGGCGCACATTGCTGGCGCGGGTCACAGCATCCGCCGTGAGCAGTTTGAGCAATACATGAAGGTGGTGGGCGAGTTCTTGATGGAGATTAGAGATTAGAGACGAGAGACTCGAGTTTAGAGAGTGGAGAGAAATAAGATGACAACAGTAAGCAACCTTACATGCATATATCGCGCCAACCCGCTCGGTATCGACGCCATGGTTCCACGGTTAAGCTGGCAGATCGAGAGCAACCGGCGCGGCGCGCGCCAGACAGCCTATCAGGTGTGCGCGGCGGCGGAACCCGGCGCTCAGCCTGTCTGGGACACCGGCAAGGTCATGAGCGACCAATCAGTGCACCTGTCATACGCCGGCCCGGCGCTATCGTCCGGCCAGCGCGTGTACTGGCAGGTGCGCGTCTGGGACGAAGAAGACGCGGCCTCCGAATGGAGTGCGCCCGCATTCTGGGAGATGGGGCTGCTCAATAGCGCCGACTGGAGCGCCCAGTGGATCACGCCAGACTGGGACGAGGACACAACCCAATCACAGCCGCAGCCGGTGCTGCGCCGCGCGTTCAATTTGACTGGCGCGGTGAAGTCGGCGCGCGCTTATGTCACCAGCTTGGGCCTGTACGAGCTGCATCTGAACGGCGCGCGCGTCGGCGATGGGCTACTCACACCAGGCTGGACAAGCTACGACACCCGCTTGCAATACCAGACTTACGATGTCACGGCACTATTGCAGCCAGGCGAAAACGCCATCGGCGCGATGCTAGGCGACGGCTGGTACCGCGGGTTCATGGGCTTCAGCGGCAATCGCAACACTTACGGCGACCGACTGGCACTGTTACTGCAACTGGTTGTGACCTATACCGACGGCAGCACAGCCGTGATTACCAGCGACGGCGCGTGGCAGGCGGCGATTGGCCCTGTACAGATGTCCGATATCTACAACGGCGAGATCTACGATGCGCGCGCCGAGACGCCCGGCTGGGATGCAGCAGGATACGACGCCGCCGCGTGGAGAGGGGTGCGCATCCTCGATCAAGACAAGAGTATGCTGATCGCGCAGAGCGGCCCCGCCATCATTCGCAACGAAGAGATCAAGCCCCGCGCGATCATTCACACACCCGCCGGCGAGACGGTCGTCGACTTCGGCCAGAACATGGTGGGCTGGGTGCGCCTGACGGTCAGCGGCCCGGCGGGGACGATAGTCACTCTGACGCATGCCGAGGTGCTCGACCAACAGGGCAACTTCTACATCACTAACCTGCGCCTGGCTAAGCAGCTTGCGCAATATACGCTGAAGGGCAACGGCGTCGAGACCTGGGAACCGCGCTTTACGTTCATGGGCTTCCAGTTCGTCAAAGTCGAGGGGTTCCCCGGTGAACTCACGCTCGACACCCTGACCGGCATCGTCGTCCACTCCGATATCCCTTCAACCGGCTCGTTTGAGTGCTCAAACCCGATGATTAACCAGTTGCAGCACAATATTGTGTGGGGGCAGAAGGGCAACTTTGTCGATGTGCCCACCGACTGCCCGCAACGCGACGAGCGCCTGGGCTGGACCGGCGACGCGCAGGTGTTCATCCGCACGGCCTGCTTCAATCGTGATGTCGCCGGGTTCTTCACCAAGTGGCTGCGCGACCTCGCCGCCGAGCAAAATGATCAGGGCAGCGTTCCGATGGTCATTCCCGACCCGATGGGGCGACCCAAAAAGTCACCCGGAGCGGGTTTCCCGTCAGGCGGATCATCGGCGTGGGCCGATGCCGCAGTGATCTGCCCGTGGACGATTTACCTGTGCTATGGCGATAAGGGCATACTGGCGCAACAGTACGAGAGCATGAAGGGCTGGGTGGGCTACATGCGCCGTGAAGCGGGCGACACCTACCTATGGACGACCGGTTTCCACTTCGGCGACTGGCTGGACTTCCGCGGGCGCGGGGAGATGAACGCGGCCCCGATCACAGACAAAGCATTAATCGCGTCGGCTTTCTTCGCATACTCCACCAGCTTGCTGCAGCAAGCGGCAGTCGTGCTGGGCAAAACAGAGGATGCGGCAGAATATGCCGACTTGTTGGCGAAGATCAAGACCGCATTCACGCGCGAGTTCGTGTCAGCGAACGGGCGCGTCGCCTCAAACAGCCAGTCTTCGTATGTGCTGGCGCTGCACTTCGACCTGCTGCCCGAAGAATTGCGCCCGAGCGCGGCGGGGCGTCTGGCCGATTCGGTGCGCGAGTTCGGCTATCACCTCACGACCGGCTTCGTCGGCACCCCGTACCTGTGTCACGTGCTCAGCCGCTTTGGCCATACCGACCTGGCGTACGAACTGCTCAACCAGGAGTCGTACCCCTCGTGGCTGTATCCGGTAAAGAAGGGCGCGACAACGATCTGGGAACGCTGGGACGGCATCAAACCGGATGGCAGCTTCCAGGATGCCGGGATGAACTCGTTCAATCACTACTCCTACGGCGCCATCGGCGACTGGATGTACCGCGCGATTGCGGGCATCGATACGGCGCTGGACGGCGTGGGTTACAAGCACATCCTGATTCAGCCGCAACCGGGCGGCGGCCTGTCGCATGCGAGCGCGGCGCTGAAGACCGTATACGGCGAAGTGTCCTCCGCGTGGCAATTGACTGATGCCGACCTGCGCCTGCAGGTTACTATCCCGCCAAACACGCATGCGACCGCGCGCATCCCGGCAACCGACGCGGCGCAAGTGACCGAGAGTGGCTCACCTGTTACTGGACAAATTGTTGACGGAGCGCTCGTTGTCGAAATCGGCGCGGGCGAATACAGCTTCGTCACGACCGGGTTGACGCTGGCGCAGGCAATGGCGAAAGTGCGGCACGTGGCCGGACGAATCGACATCGGCAGCAACCTGGGCGAGGTGCTGGCGGATGAGCGCAGCCGCGCCGTCCTCACGAAATACGTCGGCGAGGACACGCTCAAGTCGCCGATGCTGCGATGGGTGTCGGATCAACCGGTGGATATGGTTGCGCGGCTGGCCCCGCACCTGTGGACGCCAGAGCGGCTGGCTGCATTGGCACAAGACCTGATCAACCTCTAAGCAGTTCCGCTAAGCCAACATTGGCTTCTCCATCAAAACACGGCCTCCAGCACAAGACTGGAGGCCGTGTTTTACGCCATATACGCAATTGCGGTGCAGGGCGCCGACGACGTACACTCCCCAGTGGAAGAGCGTTGGCTGCATTGCAGTTCCGGATCGGTATGTGCATGTGTGCAGACGCGCAACTCTTCCCCATAAGATGAATATCCAGGGGAGGCCATTGTGCCAACCAATAATCGAAGTCATTTACAAGTTTCGCTCAACCCACAGGGGACGCAAAGCCGTCGTTTAGCAATCGCGGCGTTAGGCGCAGTCGCAGTTTTTACGCTTAGCCTTGCATTTAGTTTCTCTGTGCGGGTGGCACTGGCCGAGGACGTCACTCCGGTACAGCCGGCCGAAGCGCCGGCTGGGTCTGCGCCGCGCTCTGCGCTCCCACTCAGGGCGCAACCGGCGCGACCATTAGAAGCGGATTTGATCTGCTTCGCGCAGATCGGCACGGGCGAGACCTTCAGCAGCACCGATTCGACAGCGGTTCAGGATGCCGTTGATGCTGCTGCGCAGAGCGATCTCGTAAAGGTGGCAGGGACTTGCGCAGGCGTCCAGGCGCGCCTGCGCAGCTCGACGCTGTACACACAAGTTGTCTTTATCAGCAAGACACTGACCCTGCAAGGCGGGTTTACGCAATATGATTGGTCGGTCTCGGATCCCGCTGGTCACGAGACCCAACTCGACGCACAATACAATGGGCGCGCCATCCTTGTGCAGGCAGGCGCCAGCGTAACGGTCTCCGGAGTGACGATTGTCAATGGCGCGGTGCCCTTGATCGACTGTGGCCAGCAGTGCTACGGCGGCGGGATATTTGTCGAGGCAAGCAGTGGGTTGTTGCTGGATCACAGCATCCTCTTGAACAACTCTGCGAGCTTTGGCGGCGGCCTTGCTAATAACGGCGACCTGATCGTTGACCACACCACCTTCAATGGCAATGACGTTGGGAGCGTAGGCGGCGGGCTGTACAACTTCGGCAACATGAGCGTCACCGCCAGCCTAGTCACTGGCAACGCTGCCGGCGCAGGCGGCGGTGGGTTGGGAAACCAGGGCATGTTGACAGTCACCAACTCTACGATCGCCGCCAACATCAGCGATAACCATAATGACAAGGGTTCGGGCGGCGGCTTCCAGAACACCAAAGTCGATGTCGATTCATTCGCCACCTTTGTCAACTGCACGTTCACCAATAACCAGGCAAAAGGCAATAATGATGCAGGCGGCGGTGGAATCATGGACTTTGGTGGAACAGTTAACCTGCTCAACACAACGGTATCGGGCAATAGCTCGCTTGATTCTTTGAGCACAAGCTTCGGCAAAGGCGGTGGCGGAATCTCAAACTATCCGACCAAGCCAACAACGGTGACCCTGCAAAACAGCATCGTGGCGGCAAACACATCAACGGTTTTGGTCAACAAACCCGATCTCGCTGGCGTGATGAAGTCCTTTGGCGATAACGTCGTCGGGAGCACCAACGGCAGCAGCGGTGTAGCAAACAATGTCAAGGGCGATCATGCCGGTAGCAATACTGCGCTGCTCAATCCAGTGCTCGGCCCACTCGGAACCGATCCAGTATCGTTGAACACACTGCCGCTGCTTCCGGGCAGCCCGGCGATTGGCGTGCTCACTGACACGTTATGCAACGGGGCGCCGTTAACGGATCAACGCGGTGTTAAGCGTAACCCCCCTGGCTGCGATGCCGGCGCTTACCAACAAAGAGGGTTCAGCATCGACTTCGCGGAAGGCGGCGGCCAGAACACCGCTGTTAATAGCGACTTCGGGACACCAATCAGCGTTACAGTGAGTAGCTGGGTGGACGAACCGTCTATAGGGGGGCGCATCGCCTTCGTCTCACCAGCAACAGGGCCGGGCGCCATCCCAATCACAACGGTCGGCGTGATCGACGCGAATGGGGTTGCCAGCGTGGTATTGCGCGCAAATAACCTAAGGGGCTCCTACATCGTCACCGCGACGGCCAGCGGTATCGAGGACCCGGTGACCTTCGAGATGACCAACGACCCGTTGCCCATCGACCTGCGCATTGCGCTCCAAGTTACGCCAACCGAGGCATTGCCCGGCCAGGCCGTAACCTATACGCTGGTCTTCAGCAACGCCGGCGGCGGCACGGCAAACGGCACGCGCATCACTGACACGATCTTGGCGCCTTCCGCGCTCATCAACACCGCATTCACCAACACGGGCACGATCTTCGTCAACCAGGGCGGAACTCCGTACCAGTGGAGTGTTGGAAACCTGCCCGCTGGACAGGGCGGCATAGTGACCATTACAGGCATCATCAACCCAAACCTGAGCGGCGAGTCTGTGATCACCAATACCGCCATCATCGCAGCCACGGATGTGGCGACATCCACCGGCAGTAACGCCAGCACCGCGATCATCGGCATGTGGTACAGCCTGCACGTTGCGAAAGATGGAAATGGGAGCGGCAACTGGCGGATCTATCAGCCTGGCGGCCCGAATTATCCGTATGGCACAAACATCACCGTGGAACCCGCAGCCGATCCCGGATCGGATATGACGTGGAGCGGCAACTGCATCACGGACGGTTACCTTTGTTCCCTCACACTGACCTCAACCACGACCATCACTGCGACCTTCTTTCTCAACCAGTACTCGCTGTCGGTCACTACCGCTGGAAAAGGGCGCGGCGATGTGCAGGCGACTCCAAAACTAGACCTCTATGACTATGGCTCAGTCGTGACGCTCACAGTCGCCATCAGCCCGGCAAGCATCTTCACCGGCTGGAGTGGCGACATCACCGGCACGCTCAGCCCGCACCCACTGACCATTTACGATAATACGACGGTGATCGCCAACTTTGACACGCGCCGGGCGTTCCTGCCGATGGCGTTGCGACCATAAGAGCAGTGAATAGATGGATTAAAACCGTTTTACTTTTGCCGGCTAATCCCGCTGGCCAATGGTTTCCCCATGCCCCGGTTGGCCTCTTTACTATTGATTCCCGTTCTTGACGGCGTTTTTCGCGCTGGTGGTGGCGTCGGCGCCGGCGCATCTATGCTTTCGCTGGTCGCCAGTCGCCTGATCGCCAGCTCGAATATTCCCGACCTTGATAAGCCTAATTTTGCCGCTAGAAGATCCAGCAGCACCGTTCCGTCGTCTGATAGAGTGACATTTGTGCGTTGTTTCACGCGCATACTATACACTAAGTCGTGTTTCTAACGTGTCATCTATGCGCATTTAGGTGATGAGATCACTGCGAATGAGTTCGGCGGCTACTCCAGTGCCGCAAGGACGCTGGCTGAGTCTGTCACCCAGCCAAAGATGCCGCCCTGCGCCTTGATAATATCCAACATAGCGGTATGCCGTGTCAGACTGTAAGACGCGACGCAATCCGCCATCACAATGGCATTGATCCCGTGGTCGTTCGCCGCAGTCACCGTCGAGCCCACGCATACGTCGGTTGTCACGCCTGCAAAGAGTAGATTCTTGATTCTGGCGTCGCGCAGATGGCTCTCAAGCCCTGTCCGATAGAAGGCATTCTTGCCCGGCTTGTCGATGACAATCTCACCAGGCAATGGGGCCACTTCGTCCACGATCGCATGGCCTGCTTCTCCACGAATGAGAATGCGCCCCATCGGCCCGACATCGCCAATACGCAGGCCGCCAGCCCATCGCTCCAGCTTGGTCGGCGGGCAGTCACTCAGGTCAGGCAGATGCCCCTCGCGCGTATGGATGATCGTCATACCCGTCGCGCGCGCCGCGTCCAGCACCATTCGCGTGGGTGCGATGACCCTTTGCAACAACTCGGGATCATTCCCCAGAAATTCGCCGTAGCCGCCATGATGCACGAAATCTTTCTGGATGTCGATAATCAGCAATGCCGTTTCTGCCAGATCAATGGCGACAGGCGCCGGCTCTGCAACAATGGTGATCTTACGCATTGCTTGCCTCCAACGCCGCTGCCAGCGCAAGCAAACGGCCGTCTTCGAATGGCGCAGTCACAAGCTCGACGCCAACGGGCAGACCTGCCGTAGTGCGACCACACGGAATGGATAACGCCGGGAAACCGATAAAGCTCCATGGGATGCAATTGAGGGATAGCACCATAAAATACTGTTCGACCTCAGTTGTTTTGGGCGCCGTCACGCGCGAGGTGGGCATCAGGAATGCGTCGAGACTCTGATCCGCCATCAGCCGGCACATCCTTTGCCGAACGATCGCCCGGAAGCGCTGCGCATGCAGGTAGTCAACAGCGCTTACCTGAAGACTCTCTTCTAACTGATCAGCAATTGGGGCTGTATACAGCGCCATCTTGTCTCGAAAAGGCCTGTGATACTCAGCTGCTTCACAGCGGCTGATGATCAGACCCATGGCTGCGCACAGATCGAAATCAGCAGCGCTCGGCTCATCGATCTCGACCAGCTCGATTCCCAGATCGCGCACATGGCTCTGGGCAGATTGAAATACTCTAAGCACCTCGGACTCGCACCCGTCCAGCGCATGAACCGGTATCCCCACGCGCATTCCGCGCACGTCCTTGTTTAACCATGACGTGTATGCTTTCCCGTCCTGTGCCAGCACATCCAGCACAATAGCCGCGTCCTCAACTGTTTTGGCCATATGCGCGGTATGATCCAGACTCCATGACAACGTGATCACGCCCTGGGTTGGAACCAGTCCATATGTGGGTTTGTAGCCGACGATGCCGCATAGCGCCGCTGGGACGCGGATGGAGGCGCGCGTGTCCGTGCCCAGTGAGGCCAGAGACATGCCCGTTGCAACGGTAATGGCTGAGCCGCCGCTCGACCCGCCGGGATCGCGCGTCACATCATGTGGGTTGCGGCTCTGCGGTGTCGTGACCCCCAGCGCGAATTCGTGAGTATGGGTCTTGCCCATGATGATCGCACCCGCCTGCTTCAGCCTTGCGACGGCGACTGCATCCCACGCGGCAACGTTACCCGCAAGCACGCGCGAGCTCGCCGTGCTCAACATACCCGCCACATCGATGACATCCTTCACGGACACCGGAATGCCATGCAGCTGGCTGCGGATACTGCCGGCAGCGCGCTCAGCATCGAGCCGATTTGCCTCAGCAAGCAACTCGTCTGTGGACGCTACCTGAACAAATGCATTCAATTGCGGATTCAGCGCATCGATTTTCGCGAGTGCGCCACGCACCAACTCAGCGGCGGTCAGGCTGCCGCTTGCCATCAGACGCGCCGAACCAGCAATGGTATCTGAGCCAGAAGGTCGTCGCGCATAGCGCGCATCGGCGAGCGAATGGCGCCCAATAGGCGGAAGAGTATTCAACGGCGTCATAAACGCCGGATACTGCCCCATCTCTTCCACGACGAATTGCTGCACCTGACGCAGTGCAGCCCTGTAGCTCTCACGAGTTAAGCTTGGCTTCATATCAATTAACCAGATATCGCAGCGACAAAATCACGCGAATTTGCGACGGCGCCAAATACGCCGCCCTGCATCTTTATCATCTTGATCGCCGCAAGATAATTTCCATAGTCCGTTGCGCCAGTGCAATCCTCCAACAGGAGGCACTCGTACCCGCGATCATTGGCCTCACGCATGATGGTATGCACGCACACGTCGGTCGTGATGCCGGTGAAAACCAGATGGGTGACATTGAGATTGCGCAAGACAAGATCGATATCCGTCGCCCCGAATGCCCCTTTAGTCGGCTTATCGACAATAAACTCTCCCGGCCATGGGCTGAGTTCTTCGATGATCTCCCACCCTGCCTCGCCGCGCACTAGAATGCGCCCGCATGGGCCGTCGTCGCCGATCCCGGCGCCAATCTGCCTGGAGCGCCACAGCTTATTCGGTGGGCAATCGGATAAATCCGCTTTGTGACCCTCGCGGGTATGGATCACCGCGCCGCCTGCGGTGCGCCAGGCGGCAAGCACACGTTGCGTGGGTTCTATGCCTGAGCGAGTGAGTGAAAGATCGTAGCCCATGCGTGCAACGTATCCGCCGTGACCGCAAAAGTCTCTCTGCCAGTCGATACACAAAAGGGCGGTGCGCCGGATATCAAGCCGGCCATCGTAAGGCCATTCATAGGGATCTGCGTGAACTCTCATGATAGGGTATTAGATCGTTTTACGTCAAAACCAACACGAAGCATCCAGAGCGGAATGGCGCGCATGTCGCCCTTCGGCTTCGA
>CAIXPS010000054.1 GCA_903921365.1 uncultured bacterium
GATTGCCGGCCAACTCGGGCGCGTCGACTATCTGGTCAATTGCGCGGTCAGCTTTATCAGCAAAGGGATGGGCGTGACGACTGCCGAGTGGGAGCGCAGCCTCGGTGTGAACGTGCGCGGCTACGCCAACATGGTGCAGTCATGCTTTGAGCCGATGAAGGCTGTTGGCGGCGGGGCAATCGTGAACATCGCCAGTATTTCGGCGCACATTGCGCAGCCCGACCGCTGGACGTATAACGCGTGCAAAGGGGCGATCGTGGCGATGAGCAAGTGCCAGGCGCTCGACCTGGCGCCCCATCACATCCGCGTCAACATCGTCAGCCCCGGCTGGATCTGGACGCCCGAGGTGGCCAAGGCCGCGAACGGCGACCGCGCGAAGTGGGAGCCGGTGTGGGGGCGTTATCACATGTTGCGGCGGCTGGGCGAGCCGCGCGAGGTGGCGCGCGCGGTGCTCTTCCTGTGCAGCGACGACGCCAGTTTCATTACCGGCGCCGAACTCCCCGTCGACGGCGGTTACCTCGGCCTGGGCAGCGAAGGACTGGGCGACACATCAACCTTCGCCGGCACAGCGTAAGACTTCTCCACGAATTACCGCAAACAGGAACGGAAACCACGAATTCACACGAATCATCTATTGATCAAAAATAGTATTCGCGCTGATTCGTGGATTCTTTCTTATTCGTGGGGATTCGTGGATAAATCATTTCTCCGCCATGACGGAACTAGCCAATGAGGCGATGAACATGCGGCGCGGCACAGGGCCGGAGTAGTTGAAGGCAATGCCGTCCAGACCAAGATCCTTCAGGTCGTCGAACAAGTGCTCGCCGGGGATGGCGCGAGTGATCGGCTCGAAAGCGATTTGCCCGGCGCGCTGATCCTTTAGAAAGGCCTGTAGCGTATCCTCGGCGGTAAAAATCGCGGCGATTTTGCGGTCATGCTTGTCGGGCGCGAGCGTCAGCGCATAACCGTCCTCGACCTTTTGCAGGACGATATAGTATGCGTCGAAGTGTTTGAGCAACTTCAGATCGGGGGTCGGGCTGTTTAGCGTTTGCTCCACCCGCGCGGCGCGCGCCCAGCGGCGCAGCGAGGCATACTGGGCCTGTTTGAAAAATATCTCCGGCGGGGCGCCCCAGTTGATCGCTGCGACGTCCGATTCATCGCTCAAGCTGGCGAACAAGTCGACGCCTTTCATCTCCACGTATCTTTCGCTCATAATCGCTGGCCCGATGACCTTCGCGCCGGCCTGATAACTCGGTTCATCGGTAAAGAGCAGTTGAAAGCGCTGGTCTTTCGTGTCTTTTACGAACACGGGTCGCCTGTTCCCATCGCCATCAATCTCAATGGGGATGCGCCAGCCGTTGTGCGACACGAGGCGGCGCAGCAGCGCCGGACCTTCGATCTTTCCGTCGAGCATTTGTTGCATGGCAATTTTGAGTTCTGTGACTGTCCCGGACATATGCTGGATTTTACTTGTAAAATCTCAACTATCGAACCATCGGGGAGCATCCCATATGAAAAAAGGGCATGATCATCATCGCAGTGGTCGGTAGCGCAGTTGTCTTCGTCTACATAATTGTCGCAACCGTTTATAGCGTTATGCGGAATGCGCCGCAGGCTGCGCGACCGACACCGATCACATCTATTGCCCCAACAGGAGAATGCCCGCAGGTCAACACACTCGAGCCCAGCGCATTTGCTGGGTTCCCGGCTGGGTCGTGCATCACGTTGATGCCGCCTGCTGCGATGAAACCCGAAGCGTATATCTGGTGTCCAGTCAACGGGGATCTCCCGCTTGCAGGCAACCGCCTGGATCTCATCGGCGACGTCAAGACGATGCTCAAGCGAGAGGGGGATTCGTTTTCGGTTGTGACGCCAGATCGCGAAAAGGGCGTGATCTTCGTGCCGCTGGAACATAGTAACGGCGATGTGGTTCTCAACGCAGTAAGCCTGTTCCGCGAACAGGGCAGCCAGCACTACACGTGCCTGGTGGATACTCTGGTGTCGATACCATGATGTGCGATTGCTGTACAGAGCGCGGAAATAACTATACCCAGTAGAATCTCCCTTATGGCTTCATCCACATTTTCGTCTATCGATCGCGCGCGCAGGCATCCCATCGTGTGTTCCAAACCAGCCGTGAACTTCTTCGAAGGCGCGTTGCTGGGCAACGGAGGACTTGGCGCGGTGGCGACCACCCGCCCCGATGCCGTCGCGATTCACTTCGGCCACAACAACGTGTGGGATATTCGAGTTGCAGAGGACAACCAGGACAAAATCGGCGTCTTCCAGGATATCTTCGAGAAAGTGAAGACGATCCCAACCGACTACGCGACGCTCGATCAAGACGCGTGGTATCGCGAATACAGCGAGATGACGGCGCAGAATTACGCCGCGCCTTATCCGCGCCCGTTCCCATGCGGGACGTTGATCCTTGGATTTGACCGGCGCGAGGCCGAGTTACTCGGTCATCGCCTGGATGTGTCCACCGGGTTGTGCGAAGTGTTTTTCCTGCTCGCCGGCGGCCGGCGCGGAACGTTGCAGATATTTACCGACATGACCGCTGACCGGCTGTGGCTGCGCTATGTGAATGAATTCGGCCAACCCGCTCCGGCGCCGTTTGAGCGCGTGCGCCTGTTGCCTGACCCCGACACTCCGCATGATCTCCCCGCGTTCACCTGTGCCGAGGATGTTGCAACGAGTCGCCTCGCTTTCCGGCAGACGCTCCCGGCTCTGGGCGATCGCCGGGATATTGATCGCGCCATGCGTCTGAGCCTGCGCACTTCGTCGGCGCTGTTCAATCGCAGCCGTATCAATTGGGAAGGCGTTACGGAGTGGATGGGGCCGTTGGAGCGCGCCATCGCTGATCGTTCGACGTTTATTGCATGCGTGCAACTGGACGAAGGGTTGGCGTCGGCGATCGATGCATCGACCGGCGACGTTCCCGCGCCCGACGATGCTGCGTTTATCGCCGCGCAGGCTGCCGCGCTAGCGACCTGGGGCGCATACTGGGACAAGTCCGGCGTCCTGCTGGAAGACGACTTCCTCGAACGCACCTGGTATCACAACCTGTATTTCCTCAACTGCGCAACACGAGCCGGTGTGAACTGTCCGGGGCTGTGGGCCAACTGGAGCTATCGCGGGATCGGCTCGGCCTGGCACGGCGACTATCACATGAACTACAACACGCAACAGCCATTCTGGTGCACCTTCTCCAGCAACCACCTGGACAAGCATCTGCCCTATGTGGAACTGGTGCACTTCCTGTTGCCGATCAGCCGCAAGTGGGCGCGTGACTATTACAAGCTGCGCGGGGCCTACTTCCCGCACAGCGCGTACCCGACCGAGATGGCGATCATGCCATATCCCGTGCCAACGTGGGGCTGGGAGATTTGCGAGACGCCGTGGAGCGTGCAGAGCCTGTGGTGGCACTATCTGTACACGCTGGACAAAGCCTTCCTGGCCGAGCGCGCCTTCGAGCCGATCAAAGACGCTGTGCTCTTCCTCGTGGACTATATGCGCAGGCCAGAGGCGCGCGGCGGACAATGGGGAGACGACGGCGTGTATCACATCTATCCCACCGCGCCGCCGGAGTTGTATGGCCTGACCCCTGGCTTCAGCAAAAACTACGACTGTCTGGTCGACCTGACGCTGAGCAAGTTCGTGTTCAAGGCGTTTCTACAGGCGTGTGCTGCGCTGAGCCGGCAGGTGGACGAGGCAGAGTTGATCGACGCCACACAGGATGTGCTGGCGCATTTCCCTGCGTATCCCACTGCCGAAGCAAATGGCGGGCGGGTGTTCGTGTCGGTGCCTGGCGAGAGCGCCGAGACGGTCTACAACGTGCCCAACTCCGCGATGACCGTTTTCCCCGGCGAAGAGCACGGGCTGCACTCGTCGCCGGCCGAGTATCAACTCGCCGCCAACAGCTACCGGCGCCAGCGCAACGAGGGCGGCAATGAGCTGGTCTTTCTCAATCTACAGGGCGCGCGGCTGGGACTGCTCGACCTGGGGCGTTTCAAGCGCCAGATCCATTACTGCCTATTGCCAAACGGCTCGTGCACCGATATGGCGCTTCAAGTGCATGGGCGCTACAAGGATGACACGCCCTACGACTTCATGGCGCCGATGGGCATCTGGTTCGAGAACTTCGCGCTGCCGGTCGTGATCAACGAGTGCCTGTTGCAATCGTACACTGGCGCGTTGCGTCTGGCCCCCAATTGGCCGGCATCAGCAGGGCGCGCTGAGTTCCGCTCCCTCCGCGCCGTCGGCGGATTCCTGGTCAGCGCAGCGATTGCAGACGGCGCCGTCGAGTGGATCGAAGTCGTCAGCGAGGTAGGCGCCCCATTGCAGGTCATCAATCCCTGGAAGGCCGCTGGGGTGCGCTGTGTCACGGCATCGGGCGAATGCATCCTATCCGGCGACGTCTTGCAGATCGAGACCCAGCCGGGTGCGGTGATTGTGCTCACGGCATGCCGTGATGCATGAAGGAGTACACGATGCGCTTCGAAATCAATATTGACTATCCCGTGGAAAAGATGGCGCTCAGCCAGAAACGGATGGAGATCAGGAGCAGCTTCAAGTATCTCGATCGAGTGCCGGTGAATTACTGTGTGGTGCCTCGATATTTCGCGCCGATCTTCGGCCTGCGTTACATCGATTTTTTCACTGACGCAGAAACTCAGTATGCCTGGCTGCTGAAGTTCGCCAAATATCAAATCGAAAACATCCCCGCAGATTTCTGCTGTGCGCCGGTCCTCTATGTCCATCCGTACTTTGACAATGCCATCCCTCCCAGCGCACAGGGCGCCGAGGTAGGCTGGACCGATGACAATCCCATCCGGGCTATCCCCGTAATCCATACGATCGAACAGATGGAGCGCTTCGAGATAGCCAGACCCGACGCAGGTCTGCGGGGGACGACCATCGCATGGTGGCGCACGATGAAGGAATTGACCGCTGAAACCCGGGTAACGTTCAATGGGCAGGAGGGCAAGGCGGATGTCAGCCTTCTGGCGATGGGCGGACTGAGCCCCCATATGCTGGCGGTGGACCTGGTGGGTGAAGACTTTTACTGGTGGATGCTGGAATATCCGGAGGCATGCCATCGTTTTCTTGCCAAAATCACACAAGGCGAAATCGACGCCGAAAATCTGGCGCGGCAGATCGACCCGCGCCCGCGCGGCACTGTCTATGGTCAGGCCGAAGATTCCGCCCAGATCATGTCGGCTCAGTTATTCAAGCAGTTTTGTGTGCCCTACGCCAACCGGATATTCGAGGCGTTTGGCCCAGGCGGGAGGGCCATCCATATGTGCGGCAACAGCACCCATCTGCACCGCGCTTTGAAAGAAGATATGAAGATGACCCAGTTCGACATCTTCGGCTACACGGTGCCGCCCAAAGTGGCCGCGGCTAATCTGGGTGGAAATACCCTCTTGTGGGGAAACATCAATCCAATGCTCATGAAAGATGGGTCTCGATCCGAAGTGAAGCAGGCCGCCTGGGAATGCCTGTCGGAAATGGGGCCTTGCGGAGGGTTCATGCTGGGCGATGGCGCCAATGTCTGCCCGGGCACGCCGCTTGAGAGCTTTCAGGCCATCATGGAAGCCGCAGAGGAATATGGGCTGGGCGCCAGTCGCCATGGCGCGCTGACAAACTCAGTCCAATGAACATACTCATCACCGGCGGCACCGGCCACGTTGGCGTTGTGCTGGCGCAGCGACTCATCGAAGAAGGTCACACCGTGCGGACGCTGGCATTCGACAATAGCCCGGCCATCGAACGGCTGCGCGCGCTGGGCGTCCAGCATTACCATGTCGACATTCGCGATGCCGCCGCACTCACGAAACACTTCAATAACATCGAGCTGGTCTTCCACCTCGCCGCAGTAATCTCTTTCCGGGATAACGACTGGAGCAGCGTCAAACCGGTCAACGTCGATGGCGTGCAGAACATCGTCAACGCGTGCAAAGCGGCCGGCGTGCGGCGGATGGTGCACTTCAGCTCGATCGATGCGTTTGCCGCAAACCCCGGCGGGCCGGCCATCGACGAGTCTTGTCCGCTGGTGAGCGACAACTACTTCCTGGCGTATCCGCGCTCCAAAGCGATGGGGCAACGCGTTGTGATGAATGCCATGCGCGAGGGGCTGGACGCCGTCATCATCTACCCGACCTCGATCACCGGCCCGTATGATCACATGGTGCGCGCATCGAATATTCCAATGTTGATGATCGCGCGCGGCGAGATGAAAGTTGTGCTCACCGGCGGGTTAAATTGGGTAGACGTGCGCGACCTCGTGAGCGCAGCCATCACCGCGGCGCAGTCTGCCCCAGCCGGCGCTTCTTACCTCGTCGGCGGGACGTACGCCAGCATGCGCGATTTGGCTGTGTTGCTGCAACCCATCACTGGCCTGCCCGTGCCACGGATCGAAATCCCACTCGGACTCGTCGGAGTCATCGCCCCGTTTGCCGCAAAGTGGACTGAAATGCGGGGCGGAAACTCGCCGGTGACGATCAGCGCCGTGCGTGGGCTGAGCGGTTATCCGCGGGTGAGCCACGCGCGCGCGGCGCGCGAACTGGGTTATGCGCCGCGCCCGCTGCAACAGACGATCGCGGATACCTATCGCTGGTTTGCCGACATGGGCTTCCTCGACCCTGCTCGAAAAGTGTACTGAACCAGGCAAATTCACGTGTTGTTCATCCACACGCTCTACTCTGTGCATCTAGGTTCAACTGGTGAAATACACGAGTACGGTTTATGTCTAACGTGAAACCCTCTAATAATAAAGATTTTGCCTACATGGTGCGCAAGTACCTGATTTCCGCATTTGTGGTGGCGAGTTTCGCCGCCTACGCGCTGCACGATAAGGGCAGCGATCCGAATGCCGCTAACGCGTCCGGCGCACTTGCATCTCCGCGTGCTTCCGCGCAAAGCGCGCAAGGCGCGCAGTCTGCGTCGGTGGTAACAATTTACCCCACTGCGACAAATGAAGCGCAGACCGTTGCCGCCGCCCCCGCAAAGGCCAACGCAGCGGCGTCAATCGGCCCGGTGGCCCCGACCCAGCCGCCGGCAGGGAAGGCATCCGCCGCGCAACCGACGCCGACGCGCCCGGCGCGCCCATCGCCAACCGCTCCGCCTCCACCGACGCCTACGGACGTCCCGGCGGCAACGGGCTATAAGGACGGCCAGTACACCGGCAAGGTGGCCGATGCGTATTATGGCCCGCTGCAAGTCAAAGTGGTGATCCAGCAGGGACGGATTGTCGATGTTCAGTTCCTCGACTATCCGCATGATCGGCGCCGTTCGCAAAGCATCAACGATCAAGTCATGCCGTGGCTGCACGACGAAGCGATCACTGCGCAAAGCGCGCAGGTCGATCTAGTCTCCGGCGCGACGCTCACCAGTCAGGCGTTCGTCGAATCATTGCAGTCGGCATTGGTCACCGCGAAAGCCAAGGCATGAAAGAAACGCGATTGATGATGGGCATGCCCATCACTATCGAAGTCATTAGCGAAGAAGTGATGCAGCAGCACATCGACGATGTGTTCGCCTTCTTCGGGTGGGTCGATGACACCTTCAGCACGTACAAGGAAGAGAGCGAAATTTCGCGCATCAACCAGAAACGGCTGGCATTGGCGGAGGCAAGCGGGCCGATGCAGACAATGTTCGCCCTGGCTGAGGAAACGAAGCAGGACACCGCTGGCTATTTCGACATCTATCGGAATGGCCGCTACGACCCGTCGGGGATTGTGAAGGGCTGGGCCATCTACAATGCGGCGTCGCTGCTGGCGCGCATGGGGTTTACTGACTTTTACGTCGACGCCGGCGGCGACATCCAGGCGGTCGGTCACAACGATCAGGGAGACAACTGGCGCGTGGGCATTCGCAACCCGTTCAACATGCGCGAGATCGTCAAGGTGCTGTCGATCAGCGATTGCGGCGTCGCCACGTCGGGAACCTCTATTCGCGGGCAGCACATCTACAACCCGAAGTCTGCCGGCCCGCTTGAAACCACGGTCGTCAGCCTGACCGTGATCGGGCCGAACGTGTATGAGGCTGATCGCTTCGCCACTGCCGCCTTTGCGATGGGCGCCGATGGCATTGGGTTTATCGCCAGAATGAAGGGCTTCGAGGCCTATCAAATCAATCAAGCCGGCGCGGCGACGTTCACCGACGGCTTTCAGAGGTATGTTCTGCAATGATCAAAGCCATCGATAACTTACTCAACCGCGTCACGATGTACAGGCTGGTCGCCTACTATCTGGCCGGTCTGATCGCGATTGCCGTTCTCCTGTCGTTCGCGCACATTCTGCCGTACGATCCATTTGCGCTGCTCTTCACCACCGGCTTTTTGATCGCGGTCTCGTGGTTAACCAACGCCCTCTTTGCGCGCGTATTCCGCGTGCCGGCCAATGTCGAGTCCACCTATATCACGGCGCTCATTCTGGCGCTGATTGTGAACCCGCTGTCGGGTTACCCGGATCTGCTCGTCATCGGCTGGATCGGCGTGCTGGCGATGGCGTCAAAGTACATCCTCGCCATCGGCGGCAAACATGTGTTTAACCCGGCAGCGATTGCGGTGACGATCACAGCCGTGTTCTTGAGCCAGACCGCGAGCTGGTGGATCGCCAGCGGCCCGATGCTGCCCTTCGTGCTCATCGGCGGCGTGTTGCTCGTGCGCAAACTGCGCCGCGGGGGCATGGTGTTCAGCTTCTTCGTTTCGGCGCTCATCACCTCCGTGCTGCTCAGCGCGCTGGCGGGCAGCGACGTTGCAATGACGGTTCGCGAGATGCTGACGGCATCGCCGTTGTTGTTCTTCGGGTTCGTCATCATCACGGAACCATTGACGATGCCGCCCACGCAATCGCTTCAATATGGCTACGGGGCGCTGACCGGTTTCCTGTTCTCACCCCAGGTGCACTTCGGTTCTTTCTACATCACGCCGGAACTGGCGATGGTGTTGGGCAATGTGTTCTCCTACCTGGTCAGCCCGAAGCAAAAGCTTGTGCTGACGCTGCGCGACGCCACACGCATCCACCTCGGCGCCGATCTGTGGGATTTTGTATTCACACCCAGCCGGCGCCTCTCGTACGCGCCGGGGCAATACATGGAGTGGACACTCGGTCATGCCGACCCGGACAGCCGTGGCAACCGCCGGTACTTCACGCTTGCCTCGTCGCCGACTGAAAACAACCTGCGCGTGGGCATCAAATTCCCATCCAATGCCAGCACATTCAAACAGTCGATGCTGGCGATGGATCAGAACAGCAGCATCGTGGCGGCGCAACTCGCCGGCGACTTCACGCTGCCGAGTGACCGCAGCCAGAAGATCGTCATGATCGCGGGCGGCATCGGCATTACGCCGTTCCGCTCGATGATCAAATATCTTGTGGATATGCACGAACGGCGCGATGTCGTGCTGTTCTATGCCAACCGCGCGATCGAGGATATTGTCTATCGCGACGTTTTCGACGCAGCCCGGCAGAAACTGGGCATCAAGACCATCTACACGCTGACGGACAAGACCCGCGCGCCCAAATACTGGAACGGCGCGCTCGGCCACATCACGCCGGAAATGATCAGGAAGGAGGCGCCAGACTACGCCAATTGCCTGTTCTATCTGTCCGGCCCGAATTCAATGGTGACGTCCTTCGAAGAGACGCTGGTGCGGATGGGCGTGAGCGAGCGTCAGATCAAGAAGGACTTCTTCCCGGGATTCGCGTGAAGCCGGCGTGAAGCCAGAAGCCTGCGACGATTATGGCTGCTGCCTGAGATATAGTACATGTATGAATATCATGGTGACAGGTGCAACTGGCTACATAGGTGGGCGTCTGGTTCCGCTACTCATTACAGAAGGCCACCATGTCATCTGTATGGCGCGCGATCCCGCCCGACTTGCCGGACGCAACTGGGAGGGCGTTACGATCCGGCGCGCAGATGTGCTTGACCCTGTCGGCCTGGACAAGGCAATGCAAGGCGTGGATGTGGCTTACTATCTGATCCATTCGATGGCTGAGGGTTCACATGGCTTTGAAGAGCGCGATCGCAACGCTGCGCGGAATTTCGGCGCAGCCGCTCACGCCGCCGGGGTGAAACGCATCATCTATCTTGGCGGTTTAGGGGGAAGCGATCAACACATGTCCTCTCATCTCGCATCGCGCCAGCAAGTAGGGGATGTATTGCGCGCATCCGGCTTGCCGGTCACCGAATTCCGCGCTGCGGTAGTAGTGGGCGCCGGCAGTATTTCATTTGAGATGATCCGATACCTCACAGACCGGCTGCCTATCATGATCACGCCGCGCTGGGTGACGACGCGTTGTCAACCCATCGCGATTGAAAATGTGCTGGAGTACCTTGTCCGATGCTTGACCGAACCCCAGTCTATCGGGCGCACATTTGAGATCGGCGGACCGGATGTGCTGACTTATGGAGATATGATGCGCGGGTATGCAACGGTGCGCGGCCTCAAACGCTATCTGATTTCTGTGCCTGTGCTTACGCCGCGCCTGTCCTCCTACTGGGTAGATATCGTGACGCCCATCCCGGCTGCTTTCTCGCACCCGCTTATCGAAGGGCTGCGCAGCGAGGTCATTGTGAATGATCCGGCTGCGCAAAAGCTCTTTAATGTGTCATTGATTCCCTATTCTGTTGCGGTGCGACGCGCACTGGAACGCACCCAGTCGGGCGACGTGGAAACCTACTGGGCTGGAGCACGCGCGGGATTGCAGCCCGGTGTGACGCTAAAGGTCACCGAAGGCATGTTGATTGAAGAGCGACGCGTCGAGTCGACCGCGTCTTCCGGCATGGTCTACAAGGTCTTTGCAGGCATCGGCGGCAAGCGTGGATGGTTTTACGCCGATGTGTTGTGGAAGCTGCGCGGCCTGCTCGATCGGTTTGTTGGAGGCGTCGGCATGCGGCGCGGGCGCCGTAGCCCGGATGATCTGCGTCCAGGCGATGCGCTGGATTTCTGGCGCGTCGAGACAGTAGAGCCAGGGCGACTGATTCGCCTGCGTGCAGAGATGAAGATGCCCGGTCTTGCATGGCTGCAATTCGAATCACAAACGCGCTCTGACGGCAACACGCTTCTGATTCAAACGGCTTTCTTTGAACCACATGGCCTGGCAGGGCTGGCATATTGGTATGTTTTATACCCAATCCACCAGCTGATCTTTTCCGGTATGGCTCGCGCCGTGGTGCGCCGTAGCGAAACGGCCAACAACACCTGACCGCAAGGGGGAGGCGGGGAGGCCTGCAACGATTATGGCTGCTGCTTGAGATGCAGCGTGCGGCTGTAGCCCGCGCCTTGATTGATATCGCCCGGTATGCCCAGCGCCATCAATTCGTGCCCGGTTGCGCGCAACAGTTCGCGGTCGCTACGGTCAATTACCGTATACGTTGCAGTCGGATTCAGGCCGCACAACTGCGCCGCAGGTCGCAACAGCCCCACCATGGAGTCGCGCACCGCGACCGAGTACACGGCCTCGCTCCCGTCGGGCAGGATGTATTCGATCACCGACGCACCAAATTCCTCCAGCCGCTGTAACCGATACAACTCGCCATCCTGGATCACGTGGCGGATGCGTTTGTAGAACGCGATGTAAGACGCGTACTCAGCCAGTTCTGCCGCGTCCAGCTGGTTCAGGCTGGCGCCGATGCCCAGCGCGCCGCGCATTGCCACGTCGAATCGCGTGCTGAGTGCGTTATCGCGGCCGGTCTGGTGGTTGTGCGCGTGCGTCACCCACGCTTCCATGCACCGCGCCGGGTAAGCCAGGCTGTAACCCTCTTGAATGCGAATGCGATCGAGCGCGTCGGTGTTGTCGCTCGTCCACACCTGATCTGTGCGCCCCAGTATGCCCAGATCGATCCGACCGCCGCCGCCGGAACAGCTCTGGATATCGACGCCGGGATGCTTCTGGCGCAACCGATCCATCAACCCATACACGCCCTCGACGTGTGCGCGCCAGACGCCCTTACCCGCTGGCGATCCCGGTTCGGTCGCGTTGCGGTTCATATCCCACTTGATGAAGTCAATGGCGTACTCGCTCAACAACTTGTCGAGCGCCTCATAGATATATGCTGCGACTTCGGGCCGCCCGTAATCGAGGATGAGTTGATTGCGCGCCTCGCTGCGCGGCCGTCCGGGGAAGTGCAGCACCCAGTCCGGGTGCGCGCGATACAGGTCGCTATCGGGGTTGACCATCTCCGGCTCCACCCACAGCCCGAACTTCATTCCCAGCCGCTTGACCTCGCTGATCAGTGGCCCCAGGCCATCGGGAAACACGGCCGGACTGACGACCCAGTCGCCCAGCCCGGCAAAGTCGTTGCGCCGCGCGCCGAACCAGCCGTCATCGACGCAGAACAACTCGACGCCGATACTCGCAGCCTTACGCGCCAATTCGGTCTGCCCGGCCACGCTCAGGTCGAAGTAGGTCGCCTCCCAACTGTTGTACAACACTGGGCGATAGGCGGAGTCGCGCGGTGGGCGCGGCGATATGCGTTCACGCGTGAAGGCGTGGACACGGCGGCTCGCGCCGCCCCAGCCATTCGCGCTGACGCCGCAAACCATTGCGGGTGTGACGTGGCGTTCACCCGGATGCAGCCTCAAGGCAAAGTCAGCCGGGTTGTAACCGCCGTGCACGCGCACATCGAGCGTGGGCAGATGATCGACAGCAATGCGCCAACTCCCGCTGTACGCCAGCAGCCCGAAGTAGACTGTGCCGCTCTCCTCCCAGGCCTGACCGGGGCGGTTCAGGAAGAAGAACGGGTTGGCCGCGTGGCTGGTCTGCAGCGTGCGGCTCTCCAGGATGCGCAATCCGTGCGGCAAGCGCTCGCGTTGGAGTGTGAACTCGCGCGCCCACGTTCCAGTCACACTGGTCATTTCGCTCACGCCGTTTGGCACGTGCACTGTGGCAAAGGCGCACGCCTCGATGTCCACAGCAGCCATCCCGTGGTTCTCCAATTCGCACCAGCGCTCGATGATGTCGTGCTCCGGCGTCAGGCGATAGCACAGCGTGACGCGGAAGGGCTGTGCCGGGTCGTCCAGGAAAACGCGCAAGGTCTCGCGCGGGGTGTTGATCAAAGTTGGCAACCCGTGTGCGGGCGCCAACCCGGGCTGGGCGTCCGTCACGATCTCGTGCCCCGTGTAGCGCAGGCGCACGTCGCGGATTGGCAGGTGCGCATCTTCGCTGGGCAGCATGATCGCGGGCAACTGGTTGAAGCAGACCTTCAACGCGACCTCGTGATAGCTCGTGTCGCCATAGGCGACCAGTTCATCGCGGCGGAGCTGCTGCTCAAACGACGCTACGTCATACTCGCGTTCGACCACGGCGCCACTGATCAACGCGGGCGCGCCATGCAACGGCCCCCAGCCGATGTGCACCAGACGGTCTGCGCCATCGACCCTGAATGCATAGTAGCTGTTATCGAGCAACAGGTTAAACGCGCGTGTTTCCGAGTTAAAGTGGATCATGGGTTGTGCCTGCGGACAATGATACAGGATTCACCAATAATCCCCGCGAATGATGAAGATTAACTAATAGAACCGTACACAGCAGGCGGCCACACAGCGCGTAGCGGCCACTACGTATATGTATGACGTAGGGCGCGGACCTGCGTGTCCGCCCTCTGTAGCCTATGCGTCTGTACGGCCTATTTTCTCAATAATCATCAGCGCATTTCGCGAAGCGATGTCAGGCTGCGATTTATGACTATTGAAAAATCACTCCGTACACCGAGCCTGGCCGACACGCGGGTCCGCTCCGCGTCTACGTCATACATCCACGTAGCGGCCGCTACGCGCTGTGTGGCCGCCTGCTGTTACTGGTTTCGCCAAATGACCGGCATATACGTAAAGCGATTGCCCAGATAGCCCGTTTCCAGCGTTGTGCTGACCGCGCCTTCGGCAATGTCGCCACGCGTGATTATCAATTGGCTGCCTGGCTTTATTACCCTGAACACGATCGTCACAAAGTCATGCCTTCCAGAAATGCCTGTAGCTGACGCCTCAGCCACATGGATGATTCCGGGCTGAGTCGTGTTCATACTGGACATGAACTGTGTCAACACAGGGTTTGCCTGAATCGACACGAGCGTTACGGAAGCCGCTGAGTACGCAAGCTCCATGTCAAGGCTGGGTATCGTTACGTTGGAAGTAGATACCCCGACAGTCGCCGTCATTAATCCCGCAGAATCCACCTTCGAGGTTTTCATGTAGATACTTGCGGATGCTTGTGGTTGCTGCTGGGGCGCGAGGCCTATGCCGCCCGTATTCCAGTTTCCTGATACGTCACCGACAAGTACTCCAGTGAAGTTTTGCCCAGACAGATTGCCACTCAAGTTACTATAGTTATAACCCGTTGGGTTAAATATCCAGATGGAGCCTGCGCCTGGGAATGGCAGGTTGATAAGGCCGGCCGCCTTTTGCAGGATCAGGTACGCATCCATTGATGAAACTGAACCGTCACCATTAACATCAGCGGCAGTGCGCGCATATCCCTGAAGATTTATCAGGCTGGTCGCATGCTGCAGCGCCAACGACGCATCAAATGCAGTGATTCCGTTCGCGCCATCCGCCTTGGCAGGGACAAGTGAATAACTTCCAGGGTAGACACCCGTCATCGCATACGATCCGGTTGAATCGCTTGTTGCTGTGTATCCTCGTGCCCCTGTCATGGTTAACAAAGTGTTTGTGATTGACGCGTTATTGTTCCAGTACTTCACTGTGCCGGAGATGGTATACGGTGATTGCACGGTGAATACACCGTCGGTTATCTGAACCAGGATCGTCCAGTCATTGAGATTCGTAGCGTTAATTTGTAGAGCCGTAGTCATACCTGCAGCCCCAGTTACGTTGAAATCAATCACGGCGATGCTTCCGGTTCCGCTAATGGCGCCCGCTGGGCTGGCCATTGAAAAGTACACCTGATTGGTCATTGAAGTATTTGCCACAATCGTCCATGTGCTATTCAGACTGCCGGGATGCACGGCAATTGGCTGGATAACATTACTGTCAAATGCCAACCCTAAGTCTCCAGCAACCATCCCTGCAATGGAGATGTTTATCGGGATTTGAACAATCATGCGTGGCAACCCCGATCCGGAAGGCACAGAGACCTGCGCGCCTGTGCCCAGGTACATAAATCTGTTAAGGAACGTTCCACTCTGACCGTCTGGATTCATTACAGTTACGTCTACGCGGCTCGGATAGTAAGGAGGCGCGATACACGTGATCAGAGTGCTGCTGACTACAGTGACATTAGTGGCATTGATACCACTAAACATAGCACTGGCGCCGGGTTTAAAGTTTGAGCCCGTAATCGTAATGACGTATCCACCAGCCGGCGATCCTTCCCCTGGATAGACAAAAGTAATGCCAGGACGGTCGGTGACATTGATCTGATATGGCGTTGCCGGGCTACCCAACCAGCTTGAATACACACCATCACTCGCCATGATGTAATAGTCCAGACCTGGCGTAAGCACATTCGACCCACCTATCGTCGTGCTATACAGGTTGCCTGCCGATAGTGTCATGGTTTGGCTTATGAACGTGGACGCGCCTGTGCGACGAAAGAAAAGGGTAACACTCTGTACAGCAACATCATCCGTCACAATAGCCGAGATCATTAATGGAGCACCTGCGATAGCGCTGCCTGGCGGAGTGAACAGGATGAGTGGCGCAACGGTATTAGTCGGGACCGCAAACGGTGTCGATGTGGGTAGCGGGGTTGATGTGGCTGTTGCCTGGGTAGTGGCAGTGGGTGTAATCGTGGGCGTTGCGGTGGCAGATACGGCAGTCGCACTTAATGTGACAAGATGTGAACTTCGATCATTCGTCCAGGTCAATGTGGGTGACGAACTCGCGGCGATTCCATTGACATAGAAGTTCACCACTTCGTTATTTCCCATACCGGGTATGTTCGGTGTCACCGTTGTGTCAGTTCCGTAGATGGGCATTGATGCAAAGATTCCCGCCGTATCCACGGGTATACAACCAGTGGTAATACCAGATTGATTGCGCGCCTCGACAATTGTGCCGACCGGCGCATTCAGCCCATTCAATGTCACATAACCATACGCATAACTGATGTTGGGCGTGACGTTTACAGTCGGGCATACGCCGGTTCCACGTACGCCATTCAATCCAGATACCAGAAACACAAAGAACCCGCAGATCACAACACTGATCGAAATAAGGATTCCAGCAGTCCGGTAACGAGATAGTTTTGTGTTCTTGTTCATATTGATGCCTCACTGTATGGCAGGCGCGTGCAACACGTCACGCGCCTGCCATGAATGATTACCGCCGCACAACTGGAAGATAAATCGTCTGAACCGTGGCAGATAGATCCACCTGATGTGGTGCGAGATCGTTTTGCCATGTAAGCGATGGGCTGCCTGCTGCGGCGAACCCATTGATGCGGAAGGTCACTGTTTCCGATGACATAAAACCTGGAATGGCTGGCTCGACAGTGTTGTCAGCACCGTAGAGGTTCATCATGCCATACACGCCGGTAGTGTCAACGACATAGCAGCCGGCTGCCTCGCCGCGCGGAGTCAGCATCTCGATCTTTGTCCCAACGGGCGCATCATGACCATTGATGTGCACTTGCCCGTAGAACAACGTTGTCGAGGGTGTGGGTTTTACATCAGCACACGAATCTACTGGTGATGATCCATCGGTAGGCGTACTCACCGGACGTAACAATGCAATGGGTGTCGGGTTAGTGAGTGTAATTGCCTGGGTGGCAGTGATATGAATCAGGTAGCCCTGGCCTGGGTCCATTTGCTTCAACGAGCTGAATATCAACGGAATGGTAGTATCAAAGCTGCTCTTGATCCCCAGCACCCTGTCGTACTGAGCGTTGATCGTACCGAGAGCCACAGTAACCGGCAAGCTGGAAGTGGGCAGATAGCCGATGAAATTCCAACCGGTATGTAAGGGTATTGCATCAGTAATGGGACGTTGAAGTCCCTGGATTAACGCGCTGGTGCTGTTGGTGCCACTGATATGGGTATAGTACCCCAGACCACTATGCAATTCCTTCAAGGAGTTGAAGACAGATGGGAGACTGACATCATAGGCGCCCTTCTCGCCAAGAACCCGGTCATAGGAGCCGCCGATCTGTGCAAGTGTATTGGCGACCAAAGGCATTGGTGGCTCAACATAGAAAGAAACCAGGTTCCAACCGGCGCTGAACTGCACCAACTGGGCTGTGATACTGCCTGCTGCCAAGGCAGCCTGGTGGACGCTGCGATCGTTGGCCCAATAGACCAGAGGGGATGGCACTGCTGCCGCCCCATTGACACGCAACGCAATCGGCTCGCCAGCGCGCATACCACGTGTAGCAGGCGTGGTTGAAGTGTCTTCGCCGTAGACACGCAGCAAACCATATACGCCATCAGCCTGAACGGTACCGCAGCCGATCACGTCACCACGAGGATTGAGAGCTTCGACAGTAGTTTCTACGGGTGCGGGCTGGCCGTTGATGGTAATGCCTCCATAAAGCTCAGTGAAATCGGGGGTCACTGCGACATTACAGATGGCAATAGTATCTGTCAGAGTTCGCTCCTCAAGTGCGATCTCGTTGACAATGGCACTGGTGGCTGCATCAAGGCGCACAATACTGGCCGTAATCGTGCCGCCAGCATAGGCGCTCGGAGGTATGTGCACCGTCTCAGAGTATAGGTTTCCACTGAGAATGTTGAGCACAGGCCCGATATCTGTGCCATTGACCTGTACTTTCTGGATCAGCGCAGCGGTTGAGGATTGCCAGAACGAGAAGTGCAGGTCATAGTTCTTCGCGGGTATGAGTCCGTCGTAACGATAGCTGACGGTATTACCACCCTGATTCTCGCGCAACGACTGGTATGGGAGGCTTCCCCATTGCGTCCTTGGGGTGCCATTCAGGTAGCCAAAGCTGCGCAAACCGCTTGGGTAGGCGGGATCAACGGCGCCACCAGCATCGCTATATCGATAGTCAACATCATACAGGTTAACGCCGTTTACGATAGCGCCGCCAAGAGCAGCGGTTTCAATCGATACGCTAATGCTGCGCCGGGCATACAACGGTGGACTCACGAGAATCGACAAACGGTGCGTGTGCTGATCCCCAAGGTCTTCAGGCCCAGCGACAGGGAATGTGTTCACATACACTGACTCCTGGCGAGCGGCGCTTCCGCACAGGTCCATTGTCACGTCAAGGTGATAGAAGTGTCCAGGCAGCAGATTATCGAAGCGATACACGACGCGGCCATTGGGATCGCGCCGGAAGGTTGGTACTGAAGCATTACAGGCCCCGGTGACGTCCGCAGATTGCTCATCGACATAACCGAAACTTGTTGCAGCGTTATAACCTTGATCACCCGCACTACCACTGTTGATCAATAGCGGTCCATGGAAACCCACGTACACATCGCGCCACGCATCATTGCCACCCCGATCAGGCTGATTGACTTGGTGGTCTCTGTCTACACGGGCAAACAGATGGAATGTGCCAGTGGTAGTTGGAACCCATGTCAAATAGAGCGTTTGTGTCAGTCCACCGGCAATAGGTGCGGCGGTCACATTACTAAGTATCATCGCGCTAGCATCCGGATTGCCTTGGTACAAAGTTGTGTTTTGTGCTGGGGCTATCGATTGACCAGCGTTATTGACGATCAGCTTGACTGTAACCATCTCGCTGGCAACCGGTTCATCGTCAGATAGTGACAGGGAGACGACATTAAGTTGTGGACGGCTAAGGACTACAATTGTCCGGCTTATAACATTATTTGCCGTATTCAGTTCGTTGATCTGATGCGCAGCATCGATCACCGCATAAATCGCTTGGGTAGAAGTGTATCCAGTTGTATTCCACTTGACACTTGCGTTGATGCTCCCAGAATATGGGACACTCGCAACAAAGTCACTCCCGATGTATTGTCCACCTTTTTCAGGATCACCCACAAAGAATGAAACCAATGCGTTTGTTGCTGTATAGCCATTATTGCCGACTTGGGCTGTTACCGTCACAATATCTGACTCAATTGGATTCGGGCTATTCAACTGAATACTGTTTGCCTTAATCAAAGGGTCAGTATCGACACCGGGTGTAAGTAAAATGTTAGTGATGAATCCCTCAACCGGTAAAGTACTACTCACAACAATCGGCACATGAACCTGCGTCCCGGGCGTTTCAGGTACAGCAGCAAGATATGCATTTAGGGCTGTAACCAGATTTGGGCTGTGCAAGATGCTTGTCACTGGTTGCGACATAGTAGAGTTCCAACCCAATCCCTTGCCGCCAATATCGATACCAATACTCGTAGTTGCGGTCACTGAAGTAGAGAAGATCACATCCAGAGTCGCTTGGCTATAGTAGCGCTTCGGCAAACTGACCAAAACCGTTGTTGGCAATTGCGATTGAACCGTAAACGGAAGGCCGTACTGCACACTGTATCGAGTTGGTTGTACCGTTGGTTGTGGAAGTGCGAAGGCGACTTGGTTTGGCCCGATTTTTGCTAGCGAATATACGGCAATGCGGTTCTCGCTGGTCCAATCACTACCCATTACTCCATCACCTGATTGGGCTTTCCAGTAATAATAACCATCGTCGGGCACGAGAGTATTCGATGTTGTCGATGTACTCCAAGACCTTGATGTTGACCAATTGCCTGTCTCAGAACGGATACTCATTTGATAATCCCGGTATGATCGAGGCAAATTGTCCGGATCACCCCCATCTTGCCACGAAAGTGAAACATTTCGTCCAAGGACCGCCTGTCCGTTTGCTGGCTGCAAATCCACTGGGGGATTCGGCGGCATATCAACAGTAGTACATTGCTCATTACTCCAGGGACTCCACCCACGTTCGTTTAGTGCAATGACACGATAACACCAGATACCAGGGCTACGACTTGTCGCCGACCAATTCACACTCAATCCTTGATACACATTGTTATAGGTGCCACTTCCTAACCTTTCCTGAAGATAGAACTGAGTTGTCCAATTAATCCATCCCCAACTCAGTGTGTAGTTCCCGCCGTAATTTGGGTTAGAGATCGCATAAAGTGTTGGTGCATATAGAGCCGGGCGGATACTCACGCACTGCCACCCGCTGAAATTACTCCATCCTGCATTATTGTGTGCGCGAACCTGGTAACAATAATCACCTGGGGCATGTCCAGCGAAGTCAGCATATGAATTCCACGGATAGTACGTTGCGACCAGATTGCCCTGCAAGTATTCCTGTAGTTCGTATCCATCGGTGGTGCCAAATGCATCACTCCAGTCGACGGTGAAGTTTTCGTCTAGGTCGCTATTGGAAATTCCGTAAATGTCAGGTGTATCAGGAGGAACCATTACAAATTGCACTGCATCAGCTGAAACATCTCGCTGTGCCAGCCCTGGCCTACCATCACCAGTTCTGTTATCTACATTGACTTTTCCACTACGGCCTGCATCAAAGCGGTACGTTCCCATGTCCACCCAGGAACACTTTCCATTATTCTGATCTCGCACAACAGTGGTTGTTCCATCTTTGTGCGAGATAGAGTAATCAACCTGGCTTGATATCGGACTTCCATGCGAATAATCCGGAAAGTAGGCCTCAACCCGATATCGCGCCGTTGCGGGCAGGTTAGGCGACCAGTCAACCCACGTTTGAGAGTCGGTTGTGGCGGCATAGTAAACTTTGCTACCATTGGTCGAACAATAAACCGGAGCGCGACTTGCGATGCGCACCCACGCACCAGTGGCACCGCCTTTAGAGAAACCATCACCGTCAATATCAACTGTAAAAGCTACCCAGTCCTGTGGGCTATATGGTGCTATGCCGGGGGAAGTCGGAGTTGGTTGTTTCGAAGTTACTGCGAAGACTTGGTAATTAACTGATGGAATCCCAAGTACATCCAAACCCCGTGCCACTATTGCACCTTCACTATCCAGTACATATAGCGGTTGCGGATTGTCTTGAATAGGATTGGTAAACGTAATAACAGTTGATTGGTCTTGGCCTCCAGGGACTGAAACATGCTCAAGAAGTGGTTGATATGGATTTGATGAAAGAACAATTGGCTGAGACTGGGGATTCAGAATTGTACCCACCACATTGATATCCTGTGTTGAATGACTGATATCATTAGTGCGTATATGAACTACACCACTATACGGACCAGTAGGCAGTCCTTGAGTATCAAGCGAGATTTGTACGCGCTTAAAAGTCAAAGGCTGTATACCAGTTGGTGCCGTTAATTCTGCGGTTAATCCAATACCTACAGTAGTCGGCCGACCAACAGTCAAATTCCGGAAACCTGTATTAGCAATCCCGACACTTGTCTCTATTATGTTCCCCGGAAGTACTGAGCCAAGGTTCCACGTATCGTCTGCATTATTCATTGCAAATGCTGGCTTTGGATCCACTTGGAAACTTGATAATGGACGACCACTAACATGTAATACAGCGGTTCTCAATCTGAAATAGTCGCGGGAGAACATAACGAGAATGTGATAAGGTAGAAGGATCAAGCGAGGCGGAGGGACAACTATCAGTAAGCCATTGCGATTAAACGGAGTATTGGCGAA
>CAIXPS010000055.1 GCA_903921365.1 uncultured bacterium
CGATCACGGTCTGCTTGAAGTGGCGCATGTGACGCCACCCGGCGGTGCCGGTGTCGACCATCGTCGTCACGCCGCTGCGGAACGAGTGCGCATCTGCAAGCACACTCAGCCCTTCGGGTTCGCCCTCGGGCGCGCGGGTGTGATAGACGTGCACATGAATGTCAAGGATGCCCGGCGTGACGATGTTGCCGGTGACATCAACAACCTGCCTGGCAAGTGCTGGGTTAATGTCCGGCGCGACGAGGGCGACAGTCTTACCGGTGATCGCCACGTCGCTGACGCCGTCAACATGGTTGTGTGGGTCAATCACGCGCCCGCCTTTCAATAACAGATCATAGATCGGGACAGGAGATGCAATATCTGACATAGTTACTCCAGTTCTGCGAACAATGGATGTTGCGGATTGTAGCGCCGGATGCGTATCCTTGCCCATTTACATAGCACATTCAACTGTATATCGTATGAACTCCACCGTCTCGTCCAGGCTGTCCATCACGTCGCCGTGACCCCACGCGAGTGCGCGCGCAATCAATGTTGACCAGCGACCGCCGGCTATCTCCTGCGCCCACCGCGCCGCGACCGGTTTCGATCCCACTGTCGCAAACTCGAACGTGTACAACGCTCGGCACATCGTGAGCACGGCATAAGCCTGGTATTCGTCACTCTGCAACCGCGAGTGATCGGTCAGTTGCGGCTCCCACCACTCGAACAAGATGCCGGCCGCGGCGCCGCGTAACTGCACTGGCGTAACCACGTCAATCAATGTCTGCGGCAGCGGCCCCGCCAGCGTGATGCCCTTCTCACGAATGATGTAACGTTGGATGATCCACTCGCTGCCGTGCCCATCGATGTCAAACGAGCCATCCACGCGCAGCGCAGGATGGTGGCAGTGCGCCGGATCGAATCGCCGCAACGCCTGTCGGGGGATGTACGATCCCTCCAGCACGCCGACCCATTTCATCCCGCTCGCGGTCAGGCGCGCGTGCATCTCCTTCAATCCGGCGACGATCTCTGCTGCTAGTTCATCCTCGGTCACGACAAGGAAATCGATGTCGCTGCGTTGCGGTTCGAAGTCTCCATAGGCCAGCGAGCCATGCAGGTACAGGCCGGTGAAGCGGGCGCCCAGCACGGATTGCGCGCCCGCCAGCAACTCTTGCAGCAACAAGTTGATATCAGGGTCGGGCGTGGATTTAATCATGACAGCCTCATTCGTCGAGGATAACACAACGCGCCTGCGCGCCATCATGTTACGATCTCCTCGCGCATGTCACAGTGCGCATTTGAGACAAGAAACACAAGGAAAAGGAACACAGTTCACCATGAGCAAACCGGGGCAACCGCCCATTCACATCGATCCCGCCGAGCAGATGGCGCGTCTGCTGGATGAGTATCGCGCCAGCATCGAACCGCGCGCGCTCGCAGCCCTGACTCATCGCGCCAGCGACCTGTGCCTGCCTTTTACTCCCGATGAACTGACTATGCTGGCTGCGCTCGATACCCCGGTGCGTGTGCAGCATTTCCTCAATACGCACATCTACTATAACAATGATCACGCCACGCCCGACACTGAAGAGACGGTCATGTCGCCGCGCCAGGTGTTGCGGACAGGCCGCGCGCATTGTTTCGAGGGCGCGATGTTTGCCTATGCCGTCAACTATCTGCACGGCCACGACCCGCGTCTCATTTTGCTCGAATCCAGCCAGGATTCCGAACACAACCTTGTCCAGTATGTTGATCCGCACACAGGGTTATTCGGGTGCAACGCCCACTCGGCCTACCCGCATCTTGATGGGCGGTCGGCGGAATATGCCGCCATCCGCGCAATGGCCGAGTCGTACTCTCCCTGGTATTACAGCGACCGCAGCAACAATCCGGAGGATCGCACACTCGTCGGTTACTCGGAACCGTTTGACCTCGTGGCGAAGTATGGGGTTGAATGGATGGGACGCAACGATGCGTTGTGGGATATCTACTACACCTATCTGGACGATACGATCACGCTGCATTATCTCTTCGACGATTCATCCTCGGCACATCTGTACCCGCTGGTGCGGGCGCTGAAGGAAAAGTGGATTGAGATCGACGCGACCGGGCAACCCCGCGTGAATACAGCCAACCTGCCGCCACAGGCGTTGCCGCTGTGGGAGGCGTTCTGGAACACCTATCGCGAAGAGGATCGTCGTCCGCGTGGCAAAGCGCGCGAGATCGAGCAGGCGTTCATGCACATTACCTCTACCACGCCAATCGACCTGTCGGAGAATGCCAGCGACTTCGTTTACTTTCTTGAGAAGGGCTATCGCGTCGAGCAGTTATTGTCAGTATGAAACGCACAAATGTGTGCCATGAAGTGTAATGAGTTGCTGAAAAACAACGTTGTTTTGAGCGTAACAAGTAGCCAAAGTGCTTATTTGCACAATTTGATGCTAATCCTATAATTAAGTCATCCAAAGGAGAAACATGAGTAAAACACAACGTTCGTTATCGATTGTCTTCGCTCTATTCGTCGCTATAACTCTCTCTTCGCCCGCTATGGCAGATGGAAAGGGACCCAAGTCAAAGCCCTACAGTGCAACTGAGACATTCCTCGGTTATATCTTTGAGAATGGGTCCATCCCCGGCACGGTTACTTACTACGGGCCCAATATGCCAAAGACAATACGCGGCCAGAAAGTCTTGTATGGAAAAACCTCTGCCAGCGATCTCGTCCAAGGGATTGACTTGATAACATTTGATGCCAACTTCGACGTTAGTGGCAGCGGCCCTTCGTTTGGAACACGCCATATTGAGGCTGGCACATGGAACCCCGGTAGCTGTTCTGGTCTGGCAAATGGTCAGAAATGCTTCACACTCTACAACCCTTATCTGGACCCTCCAGTATTGCAGGGTGTTTTTACACCTTCTGAGAATGGGTGCGTGTGGAATGGCGTCTTCTATTCGCAACTCACAGTATTCGGACAGATTGCTATTAATAGTTACGCCGCACTCGACGGATCTGGCACAGGTTGTAAAGGGCTCAGTGCCATAGAGACGGGATACACGAATCTGGCCACCTACAACAACGATGTCAATGGGACGCTGTATGGCTTGCGCTAAGACAGTGTGTTAGGTTAACCACGCCAGAGCGAAAATGCCGTACACTCTTCATAGGAGGATGTATGGCATTTAACGTTACGAAACGCGGCAAGCTGACTTACTATTCTGAGGGTGATGCGCCCGTCCTGTCGAACCTGGTGACTCAGGAAGAACCCGACGGCGACCTGCGCATCCATTTCGCCGGACTCACCGGCGGTTACTCGGCCAAGGGCGTGCTCGGTCTGGACGAGCTGGTGACGATGGATCCGGAGCGCGAGATCCCGCTCGTGTTCGAGTGTTGGGAGAAGTGGGTGCGCGAGGCCGGCATCTGCCAGTCTCTCGCCGAGATTGACTTCATCGAGATGCACGTGTTTGGCTGCCAACCCAAACGCCCGAACCCACTCGTCGACCCCGCCGGCTATCAGCAGGAGATCGAGCGATTGCGCGCGGCGTACGCGAAAGCCTATCGCAACTGGTGGGCGACGCACTGCCCCGGCAATGGACTTCCGTGCCGGTTCACCGTTCACGTGGTGGACGTGCCTGATCGCGCGGCATCGTATGAGTTTTACAGCGTCGGCCTGCTCCAGAGGAAACACCATGATTGACTTCTCCTACTCCTTCGCCACACCCCATCGCCTTACGGTTGCGCGCCCCGACAGCCGCGACAAGACGCTGCTCGATCTCTCGCCCGGCAAGTTGCGCATGGCTTGGACGTATGAGGATCTGAGTTCCTTTCCGGTATTCTCATTTCTTACGCCAACGACGCGTTGGGAAGTCGTGCTCACAGCTGCCATCGACGATCAACCGTTGGCCGACAGCTCATGGACGCGCGTCGAGGGATGCCTGCCCGCACTGGTCAACTCGCACAAAGGCGCGTATGGCGCCGTGCGTTTCGAGATCGCCGGCGGTGCGACGGCTGCTATAGCGCGTGTCACGCTATCCAACACATCCACGCAGCCACATCGATTTACGCTCACCTGCGAGAAGCCGGGCAACTGGGCGGGGATGAACCCCGGCTGGGTGGACGCCGATGCTGTTGCCAATGTGCTCGAAGCTGGCTGGCTGGATCGCGCCGATCGCGTGCTTGTTCTCAGCCTGGGCGCGGACGCTTATCCCGCGCGCAGCGCCACAACGATAAACGCCGTGTGGGATATCCCTGCCGGTGAGACGCGCACTGGATGGTTCATCCGGCCCTATGCGGCGTATGCCGAAAACATTGCTGAGTTATCGACTACCGACTGGTCTGCCGCTTATGATGCTGCACTTGCCGAATGGCGCGCGCTGCTCGCTCGCGCAATCACGTTGCATATTCCTGACCCTGGCGTGCGCAACGGCTTCCTGGCGTGCCTGGCCGATCTGTTTATCATGCGCGAGCCGCTGGCCGATGGTCACATCGTCGGCACGCCGGGGACCGAGATGTACCGCGCTCCAAACTCATATGAGGCCGGGATATCGGCGGTCGCACTCGATCAGGTCGGGCTGCATGCCGACGCGGCGCGCGGCTATGAGTTGCCGCTGATGTTGCAGGAAGCGAACGGCGATTGGACCGAGCCGAAAGGCTGGGCGCACCTGATGTGGGGTGGCAGTGGATTTAAGTCGTGGGTCGTCATGCAGCATTATGCGCTCACACGCGACCATTCTTATCTTGAAGAGGCGTATCCGCGCATGCGGGCGAGCTCGCATTGGCAGGAGACGATGCGCGCGAAGACGCGCAACGCAGTAGATCCGCTTGTTCGCGGTCTGATGCCGCGCGGCATGGGCGATTGCGGATTGAAAGACGGCGACGACCTGTATGGCGTATTTATCCCGCACAACATCTGGGCCGTGTATGCCGACAAGCTGACCTTGCAGGCAGCGCGTCTGCTGGGAAAAGTGGACGATGTGCCGGAATTGGAACGCATCTATCAGCGCGGACTTGACGACCTTTTGCGCGTCATGGATCTCGGCGCGATACAGGAGGATGGCTATCGCTGGATCCCCGGCGTGCCCGGCAAAACCAGCGGAAGTCGCTGGGGTGTTCTGAATGCGCTGGCGCCATGCGGCCTGCTGCCGCCGGATCACGAATTGATCAACGGCACACTGCGCCACATCGAGGCGCATCTCAGCCCGGGCGGCATCCCGATCAACACCGGCTGGTTAGCCGACGGTATGTGGGTGGCGATCACACTCGACAACATCGCCGCGGCGCATCTGGCGCGCGGGAACGGCGATGCCGCGGCTGCGTATCTCTACGCGGTGCTCAATCACGGCACGCCGCTCTATACGTGGTGCGAGGAGCGCGGCCAGGAACCCTACACCGAAAAGATCACCGGCGACCGGCAGCATCTGTGGACGCCGGTGGCCGTCGTGCGCGCGCTGCGCGACTGCATGGTGCTGGAACAGGACGACGGGCTGCATCTGGCGCTGGGCGCGCCGCGCGAGTGGGTTGCCAGCGGCGAGCCAGTCGGCATCGACGACGCGCCCACGCACTACGGGCATGTCTCGTGCCGCTTATCCTACGACGCAGCACAGAAGAAACTCACTGGCTCTGTCAGTGTCCAGGCAGACTTCCTGGATCGCGCAATCTATATCCATGTGCGCCTACCGGACAATGCACGGGCAGTATCTGCTGCCAACGGCCTGGTTATAGCTGATGCAGGTCAGGCGTTGCTGTGGCAACATCCGCGCGGACAGATAGACATCAACGTCATCTGCGAATAGACCTGCTTTCGGAAACGCGAAACGCGAAGAACGCGAAGCAACAAAGTCAGCAAAGGAAGACTGAAGAAAAGGATGTGAGGACTTTGATTAGAATAACAGACAAGGTGATTCCTATGAATGTCCAAACGCCTGTCTTAAAGGAAGCCATTACAGCGCTCTTGCAGTTGCCTGACGATAAGTTGCAGGAAGCCTACGAGTTTCTTATGGAACTCGGGCGCGCGCCCAAGCCACATCAATACAGAACGGCGCGCGAACTGCGTCAGTTGCCTATTGATGAGCGCAATCGGATTCTACGAGAACAGGCGAAAGCAGCTGCGCCCTATTACAGCGATTGTAACGCAACCGCAGAACGACTTGAATGGCAAGCTGGAGACATCATAGTAAGTGACGACAAGTATGGCGAATAGCCCAAAGCGCGGCGAAGTATGGCTTGTCAGCCTGGATCCAACCGTCGGTTCAGAGATTCGTAAAATACGTCCGACGGTCGTTGTAAGTTCAGATAGTGTTGGCGTGCTACCGGTCAAGATTGTTGCGCCGATTACAGATTGGAAAGAATGGTATGGACGTGATGTCTGGCATGTTCATGTTGAACCAGACTCGGTGAACGGACTCGAGAAGGAATCCGCTGTCGATGTGTTGCAGTTGCGCTCCGTTGACTTTCAACGTTTCGTGAGGCGACTTGGGTACGTCACGCCAGAAGTGCTACGTGACATCACGGACGCTATCGCAATCGTTATCGAGATTGTTTAATTGATCACATCTGGAGGGTTTTCACATGACCAGCTACTCGGACGGACCACAATCGTCGTTGTTTACCCCCATCGGCTTGCAGGGCGTTCAGGCCGCGCCGCTGGCCGATCAACTTGCAACTGCGCGCGTCACGGCCACTATGATGCAGGCGTTGAAGCACGCGCCGGAGGGCGATTGCACCGGCTGGGGTATTCCGTTTGACGCGAGCGCCCCGATTACCGTTTCGGATCAACCCGCGCGCGTTGAGTTTGTGCCGATCATGGCGCGGCAACTGGTGTTTATGCACACCTCGGACGTTCGCGCGGCTCAAACCAACGCCAGCGGTTTTATCCCCGCATCGCGCGGGCACGGTCAGTTGGGCGAACACGCGGCAGACTATGTCATCCAGTACGCCGATGGCGTTGAAGAACGCGTCGCTATCCGCAGGCGCCGCCAGGTTGGCCCGGTGGATCGCAATTGGGGGGAGAACTGCTTCGAGGCTGTCGCAATGCGCAAACCGCACCCGCTGCAAGCATCCCACCAGCAGCAGATCGGAGACTGGGGACGGCTGCAGACGCGCGCCTTCACGAACGATGCCGGGCCATGGACCAGTTGGCTGTGGTCGTGGGAGAATCCGCGCCCCACTCAGGCCATCGTTGGCATCCGCTTTGAACCGGTGTGCGGCGTGATCGTCATTTCGGCGGTGACAGCAGGAGATGCGTCGTCGCTGCCGTTGCGTTGGCGGACGCGCCGCAAGGCTGTGCTTAGCCTGCCGCCCGGCGAGCGATTTAATGCGCGGCTTGATGACAATGGGCTGCTGGGACAGATCCAACTCGATCTGGGTCAGGTGATCTCGGCGAGTCCGCGCGCGGTCTACCTGAACGAGGCGTGGGGTAAGACGTACAACAACCAGATTCCGCATCTCTCCGAGCAGGAGGTGCTGGTCGAGTACACCGCACATGCGGAGGCCTGTTTCCACCTCATTGATGGGGCGGGCGGGACGCGCGTGGTTCCGGCAGTGCAGGTGGAGGCCGGGCAGGCGGACGGGGCTATTCAGCCGGTGGCGCCGGCGACACAGCGTGTTACGTTGCGCGTGGTCGAGCACGGCGGCGCCAAGGCCGTGCCAGTGAAGTTGCATGTGCATGGCGCCGCCAGCGAATATCTCGCGCCGGTGGATCGCCACCGCATCCCGAATCCGGCCTGGTTTGAGGACTACAGCGTGGATTTTGCGCATCAACGCGCGCATGCCTGCACCTATATCAACGGCGAAACGACGATCGACCTGCCGCACGGCAAGGTTTACATCGAGGTGTCGAAGGGCTTCGAGATTCGGCCGGTGCGGCGGGTCATTGAGGTGACTGCGGACACGCGTGAGATCACCATCGAACTGGAGAGGGTGTTATCGTGGCGCGAAAGAGGCTGGGTGACGGCTGACACGCACGTGCACTTCCTCTCGCCAATATCGGCGCTGCTCGAAGGATCGGCGGAAGGCGTCAACGTGATCAACTTGCTGGCCAGCCAGTGGGGCGAGTTGATGACCAATGTGGGTGACTTCGACGGCCACGCCACGTGGGGCGCGAAGGAGGCCGGCGGCGACGGCGAGTACCTCGTGCGCGTGGGCACTGAGAACCGCCAGCACGTGCTCGGTCATATTTCGCTGCTGGGTTACAACGGGCGCATCATCGCGCCGATGACCACCGGCGGGCCGGACGAGTCCGCGCTGGGCGACCCGATCGAAATTCTGCTGAGCGAATGGGCCAGGCAATGCAAACAGCAAGGCGGCGTAGTCGTGCTGCCGCACTTCCCGAACCCGCGCGCCGAACACGCCGCGGCGGTCGTGAACGGCGATGTCGATGCGGTGGAGATGACGTCGTGGGGCGACCTATATAGTGGTATCGACCCATACTCGCTATCCGACTGGTACCGTTACCTGAATTGCGGGTACCTGGTGGCTGCCGTAGGCGGCACAGACAAGATGTCTGCCGACACCGCGGTCGGCACGGTGCGCACGTATGCGCGCATCCCGCCGGACGCTCGCGAGGGATTCACATATGCGAATTGGATGGACGCCGTGCGCCGCGCCGAGACATTCGTCACCTATGGGCCTCTGCTCGATTTCGCGGTGGATGGCAAACCGATGGGCAGCCGCATCGTCCTGTCTGCCAGCGGCGGCACGGTGGATGTGACATGGCAAGTCAGCAGCGTGACAGTGCCGCTGTCGCGCGTCGAACTGGTGGTTAACGGCGAAATCCGTGAAAGCGTCGCCGTAACGAGCGGCGACGCGGCGGGTCACTGGTCTGTCCGCGTGGACAAGAGTGCATGGTTGGCCTTGCTGGTGCGCGGGAATCACGCGGACAAGCGCGAGATCATCGCGGCGCATTCGTCACCAGTCATGATCACGGTTGAGGGTTCGCAAATGCTTGCCGCGGCGGACGCGGTCACGATTCTCGAACAGATCGAGGGCTCATTGGCCTACATCGACACCGTGGGCACGCGCGCCGAGGATGTGGTCTACAAGCGCATGCGGCTGGTGTTGCAATCGGCGCACCGCAGCTTGCACAACCGCATGCACGCGCAGGGCATGTTCCACGACCATACGGCGGTGGATGATCACCATTGAGGAGCGGAGGAGATGAGGTGAAGGGGTGAAGAGGGAGAGAGAGACTCCCTGCGAGGGTTGAACTTGCGCGCAACGATATCGGAAGATGATCCCTCGCAGGGTCAGGTGTGCTATATGGGCTGAGCGGCTTATGAACGCGGATTAGCCGACGAGTAAACGCCGGCCTTCGGGTGATGCGGCGGCGATCGCTGGGTCGGGCCACACCGCCATCTGTTCGGGGCGTTCAGCCCACGCGGGACGGTACGAGAGGAAGATGGCGCGGCGGCTGGTCTGCGAGTAGTTGTAGCCGCCCGCGTGGACAGTGAAGCAGTGGAACAACACCGCATCGCCTCCGCGCGCCAGCACCATACGGGCGTCGCCAGCCATGTGTTCGAGGCTGCGTCCGGGGCCAATCTCGTAGCGGCGGTTGCTGCCGGGAACCACCCAGAGCGGGCCGTGATCGGGCGTCAGATCGGTAAAATAAAAGCCGATGTTCACCCACGATGCCGAGAAGTTTCGGAAGTCCTGGGCATTCTCCGCGGTGCCGTAGTCGATGTGCAGCCCCTGTCTTCCCAGGTCTCCTGCGGCTCGTTGCGCAGGCGGGCGCGCCACATAAACGCCCTTGAAGAAGCGAATGTCCGGGCCGTAGAGGTTGCGCACTGCGGCGAGGACAGCCTCGTTCTCGACCAGCCTCGCTACTGCCGGGGACGACCAGAAGTTGTGTTCCGCTGCGCCCCAGCCCAGTCGGTCAATATCGGACAGGATTTCAGACAGATGATCGGGCTTGATCGCGCCGGGGACGATGGTGAAACCATTCTCGCCATAATAGGCGCGTTGTGCCTCGGGCGTCATGTCACAGAACACATCAGTAGATATCGGGGTTGGGCTGGTCATGGTGCAAGCGAAGATAACGCAGGTGGGCGAATCGCGCAAGCCACACGGTGTTCCCTTCGCAGAGTTAATGTCGTGTAACCCACCCCTGCGAAGGGACTTGTGTTGATGACGCGCTATGCAAGTCCAGCCTTTGCAGGGGCTATGCCTGCTGCGACACGGCGACTGATATGCCGCGTAACTCGTCGTGGACGATGTCGCCGAGATGGGGATCAGGCGCAGGGGCGACGGCGCAGTAGTAGTGATAGAGCACACCGGCATGGTAGAACATCGACGGCTTGTGCGCGTGGCGCGAGTCGATCGATCCCGCCGGCCCCACGTCGAGGAGCAGTTCGCCCGACTTTTCCCAGTGAATGAGATCGTTTGACAATGCCACACTGTCGCGGGCGTGGCCGTCACTGCTGTTGCCGAAGTAAAACATGGCCCACCGGCCGCCGGTGAGCTTGAGCACACATGGATCGCTGGCAAAGTAGTCGTCGAACGCGCCCGCGGGGCCGACGCGCAACAACGGGTTCTCCGGCAGACGGCGCCAGTGGCGCAGGTCGGTGGATGTCACCGCGCCGGTCTGTTCACGCCATCCCCCCTCGGGGATGTTCTTGGCGTTGTAAAACATCGTATAGACGCCAGCATGCTCGATCAGGCACGCCTTGTATAACCCGCCGCGCTCCCATGCGGCTGCGTCCGGGTCGTCGCAATGCAGGAATGGTTCATCGAGTTCCCAATGGCGCAAGTCGTCACTCCAGCACAGCCCGATCGCAGCCGAACCGGCCTCGTAGCCGGGGCGCGGGTAGGTGTGATACGCGCCAAGATAACGCCCATTGATGCGCTTGAGTGTTCCTGCGCCGAACAGGTCGTTATCGCGCGCGATCCAGGTCAGCGCAACGTTGTATTCGGTGATCGAGCCGCTTGCGCCGCGGTCGATGATCATGCCCTCTTTGCGCCAGTGCAACAGATCGTCGGAACTAGCGAGCCCGGTGCGATACCCGATGCTGTCCCAGCCGACGAACGTCATGTAGAAGCGCCCGTCGTGCGCGAACACAAACGGACAGTCGATAGCATGGCTGTCAAACTCGCCGGCGCGGTGCGACGGCGCGAGGAGCAGGCGGTTGGTCTTGTGCGGGGTGCGCAGGGCGTCAATCATGATTTAGGTTCCTTATGGTTGATGAACTCATCGCCGGGTCAATGCCGGGTAAATGGCAGATAGGAATAGTTCCAGTTTGACTCGAATGCGCCAATATCGCAACTCGCGGGAAGGTGACGCCGCATTCCACGTTCGTCCGTTGCCGGACATGCTGCCGGGTCGCCGGCTCGCACCGCCGGGCTTGGCACGGTCAGTCCCAGGAGAAGTGTGGCGCTGCCATAACTTGCGAGCGGCCCAAGGAGTGGATCGGTATTCGACAGCGAATGCGTAACGTCATAAAGGCCGAAACCACAACTCGTGCCCGAATCCAGGTTGTGGCCGCCATCCTCGATCAGGCTGCTGCTGTCGTTATCGCACCTGTCAAGAATCGTATTTACCAGAAACACCAACCCGTCGCCATGGTTGCCAACGGCTGAACCATCGCCATGGCCGCTAATGGCTGAACCATCATTATTAGAGGTCAGCGTGCTGTTGATGATTCGAACGGCGCCGCGATTGTAGAGTCCACCGTTCCATAGAGCGCTGTTTCCGTAGAGCGTGCTGTTCGTCACGGTCAGCACGCCGCCCGGCTCATTAAGCATTCCGCCGCCCAACCCAGCCGAATTGTAGACGAGTGAGCTGTTCACTATAGTTGCCTGACCGCTATTCAAAATGCCACCGCCCGTTTCATCGGCTTCATTGCCGAAGAATTCGACATCCGTTGTGCTCAGCGCGCCGCCATTCCATATCCCCGCTCCGCTATTAGCATTGTTGTGAGAGAACATGCTGCCATGAACGTTCAGCACATTGTTATTGTAAAAGCCGCCGCCGCTGGCAGTAGCGGTCTCTGAGCCGGTTGCAGTATTCGCGCCGAAGTAGCTTCCGCTGACGCTTGCCTCGCCATCGTTGTAAATCCCGCCGCCGATAACGGCTTGATTGCTCAGAATATCAACTGATGTCACGGTCAGGGCGCCTTCATTGCTGTTGTAGACGCCGCCGCCGGAATTCGCGCTATTGCTGATGAGTGTGCCATTTGTAATGCTCAGCACGCTGCTGTTGTAGATGCCGCCGCCATTGCAGCCATTGCAGTAGCCATTTCTGATGATCAGCTTGTTCAGAACGACCTGAGCGCCACCATCCACCTGGAATACCCGGGTGCTGCCGTTGCCGCTGATTGTGGGTTCAACGACGCCGCCATCGGCGCCATCGATCGTCAGCGACTTGTCGATCTCGATCTGCCCTGCCGGCGCCAATGTGATCGTGAGCGCGACGCTGAATACAGCCGGGCTGAACACGACCGTGCCGTTCGCACAGACATCAGCGACGGCCTGACGCAACGTGCCGGCGCCGTTATCCGCAGTGGTATTCACCACGCGCCGCGACATGCAATCTACGTTGGTAATACGGGCCGCCGGCTGTAGCATCAGTCCCGGCGCACTTGCATCATCAACAGAACTTGCGTTTTCAGGAGTGACTGTTGCTCCGATGGTGATGCAGATCGCTGCCAGTATCGGCAGGCTTGGCTGACAGAGTAATTGAACAATACCGGATGTTGGCTTGCGTGTGATGAGGCTGTGTGTCATATTTTTCTCTAATGCGTCTACGGTTTATACGGGCGGACGGAATCAATCCGCTCCTACCAGGATTATCCTATATGCGAGCGGTAATTACGTGATGGCGTCCTTTTTATAGCACCGTTCCGAATGTGCATGAATGTGCATGAATGTGCACTTCGATATTTGCATAACCCGTTGTTTCTGCTATAATCCCAAAACTAAGACGGTACGGGCACGTAGCTCAGTTGGTTAGAGCACTGCTTTGACATAGCAGAGGTCACAGGTTCGAGTCCTGTCGGGCCCATTCGACACAGAGGGATTGGAGATTGACTCCAGTCTCGAATCTCCAATCCCTAATCTCCAATCTCCCTCTTTATAATAGCCAGCAATGACAATCCCGATGGACACCGGCTTAAGTGACACACGCCCGACTCGCATTCTGGCAATCGAAACATCATGCGACGAAACGGCGGCCGCCGTCATTGACAATGGGCGCTACATCCGTTCCAACGTCATCGCGTCGCAAATCGAACTGCATCAGCAATATGGCGGCGTATTTCCTGAGATGGCCTCGCGCGCGCATATCGAGGCGATTGCGACCGTCATCCAGCGCGCCACACATGACGCGGGCGCAACCTGGGAATCAATCGATGCCGTCGGCGTGACGAAAGGCCCCGGGCTGCCAGGCTCGCTGGTCGTGGGCGTCAACGCAGCCAAAGGCATCTGCCTGGCGCGCGACCTGCCGTTGATCGGCGTCAACCACCTTGAAGGTCACATCTACTCGCACTGGCTGGAAGACGCGCCTATCACGCGCCTGGGCGAACAGCCTTTCCCGTTGCTCGCGTTGATCGTCTCAGGCGGCCACACTGAACTGGTAGTGGTGCGCGATCACGGCCAGTATGAGTTGATTGGCAATACCGTGGATGATGCCGCCGGCGAGGCGTTTGACAAGGTAGCGCGCATGCTGGGTCTGGGATACCCAGGCGGCCCTGCCATCGAGACAGCGGCCCGTTCGGGCAACCCGACACGCTTCAAGCTGTCGCGTCCGCGCATGGACAAGCCGTATAACTTCTCGTTCAGCGGCGCGAAGACCGCCGTGTTGTATGCGCTGCGCAAGTTCGGCGGGGCGGCGGATGCGACGCATGGCGTGTCGCCGCGCGTGCCCGTAGCCGACATCGCCGCCAGTTTCCAGGAGTCCGTCGTCGACTGGCTGGCCGAAAAAACGGTGCGCGCCGCCGAGGCTTACGACGTCAAAGGCATTGTCGTGGGCGGCGGGGTATCTGCCAACCAGGCATTGCGCGAACGCCTCACCGCCATCGCCGGCGCGCGCTCGGCGCGATCATTTACCGTCCTGTTCCCGCCGCTGGCGTTGTGCACCGACAACGCGGCCATGATCGGCGCCGCGGCGCATTACGCTTATCTGCGCGGCGCGCGCGATCAACTCGATATGGATGTGCTGCCTGATTTGAAAATAGGGTGAGCAATCCTAAAGGATTCAAAGGAACATGGAATACGAAATCGTCATCGGCATGGAAACGCATGTCGAGCAAAACACCGCCAGCAAGATGTTCTGCCAGTGCTCGGCTGAGTTCTTTGGCGCAGAACCGAATACACACGTTTGCCCGACCTGCCTGGCTATGCCAGGCGCACTGCCGGTCATCAACCGCCGCGCCGTTGAAAACGCCATGATGATCGGACTGGCGCTGAACTGTAAAATCGCGCGCCACACCTTCTGGGAGCGCAAGTCGTACTGGTACCCCGACCTGCCGAAGGGCTATCAGATCACCCAGTACGAGTATCCCATCGCCTACGACGGCTATATTGATATCGACGTGCGTGACAGCGCCAGCGGCAACTGGACCGAGCAGAGCTACCGCAAGCGTGTGCGCATCCGCCGCGCGCACCTCGAAGAGGATACCGGCAAACTCACCCACATCGGCGGGAGTTCGTTCGTCGACTTCAACCGCGCCGGTGTGCCGCTGATCGAAATCGTCACCGAGCCCGACATTCACACAGCCGATGAAGCCTATGCCTTCCTCAGCGCGTTGCGCGATATCGTCCGTTATTTGGGCGTCAGCAGCGGTGACATGGAGAAAGGCGCCATGCGCGGCGAACCAAACATGAGCCTGCGCCCGATCGGGACGGAACCATTCGGGACGAAGGTCGAAATCAAGAACCTGAACTCACTCCGCGCCGTCCGCGACAGCATCGAGTATGAGGTCAAGCGCCAGACCGAAGTGCTCAACAGCGGCGGGAAGGTGCACCAGGTGACGATGGGCTGGGACGACGCGCGCGGTGTGACCGTGACGCAACGCGATAAGGAAGAGGCGCACGATTATCGCTACTTCCCCGAACCCGACCTGCCGCCCCTGGATGTCAGCGAAGAATGGTTCGAGTCTGTGCGCAAGCGTGTGCCCGAACTGGCGCTGAGCCGGCAGGATCGCTTCACGCAGACCTACGGCCTGAGCGCCTACGACGCCGTCGTGCTGACCCGCGACCGCGCCGTGGCCGAGTATTTCGAAATCGCGATGGGCGGTATCCCCGCCCGCGCCAAGGCGGCAGCAAATTGGATTACTGGCGAGTTGTTCCGCCTGATGGGGAGCGCCGGCGTCTCTGCCGGCATTAACGCGGTGAAAGCCTCGCCGGCGCAGCTGGCCGAACTGATTGAGATGGTCGAGAACAAGGTCGTCAACATCAACACCGCCAAGAGCGTATTCGAGGAGATGTTCGCGACCGGTCAGGGTGCGAAGGCCATTGTGGATGCCAAAGGGTTGGCGCAGATCAGCGACACCAGCGCGCTTGACAAAGCCGTGCAGGATGCACTCGACGCCAACCCCGGCCAACTCAAGGGCTACCTGGCGGGGCAGGACAAGCTGTTCCAGTTCTTTGTCGGCCAGGTGATGAAAGCCACCAAGGGCAAGGGCAATCCGCAGATAGTGCAGGGGTTGCTCAAAGACGCGATTGAGAAGCGACGCCTGTCCGTTTAGATGCGGGCGGATAGAATAACGGATATGCTGACCATTTTGCAGGTTACCACACCAGTCGAAATCCAGGCCATGCAGGCGTTGCTGTATGAATATACCGCATGGGCTTTCACTTTAGCTGCCGACAACGATAAGGCGCCGACCTTCCATGGGCTGGAGCGCGAGCTTGCCACGCTTCCAGGTATATATACACCGCCATCCGGGCGCCTGTTGCTCGCACTGCAGGATGATCAGCCGGCCGGGTGCATTGCTTTGAAAGGACACGATGCAATCACGGCTGAGTTGAAACGACTATATGTGCGCCCGCGCTTTCGAGGGGCCGCCATCGGTCAGCAACTGGTCGATCGATTGATTGCCGAAGCTCGCCGGTCCGGCTATCGGCGCCTCGTGCTGGACAGCCACATGAGCATGACCAACGCGCACGCCATCTACGAAGCGGCCGGATTCCACCGCGTAAGTGCACCGCGCGACTTTCCGGAGGCATTGAGGCCGATCGTGGTCTTCATGGAAATGGACATCGACCGGCCCTGACCATTACTTTCCCTTCAACTCCGGTGCTTCCGTGTAACGCACACCTTATTTGTTCGCCGCGGCGCGCCAGTTCTATCAGGCCAATGGCACAGCGCATCGCGGATAATATTGACCGATGCACATCAACAATCTGCTGAAGCTGTCCTACTGGCTCGATCCCACTGTCCTGGATGAACGCGCTGGGGCGCTGATGTGGCTGGTCGTACTCGCCGGGTTGGGCTATGCGGCTGCCGGGGTATTCGTTTTCCTGAAACGCAATGCGAACACCACGCACATCCCGCGCGATGTCGCCGCAGTGCAGGCGCTCGTCGGAGGAGTCGTCGCGGCCGTTGCGATTGGGCGACTTTTTGCTATCGCACCACTCGGGTTGCGCGCCGGCTGGCTGATCGCCGCATTCATCGCCATCCTGCCCTTCATCCCGCGTGTAATTGTCGGCGCGTTGCGCGACGATGTGATCGGCGACGGCATCGGGGCCATGGTGTTCAACCGACCCATCAATCGCAACACAGTCGGCGCCCTTGTCTACTCCAACAACGCCATTCGCTTTCAAGTCGTTCGCGAGGACCAACCAGCCTGGCGTCTCACCACCTCATTGCTGTGGATCGTGCTGCACCTCTTCGGCAGCCTGCTCGTCGCGAGCGCGCTGCGTCAACCCTTGTGGTATGGGCCGGCGCTCGTCGGGCTGATCCTGTCCCCCCACCTGCTCTCCCTGCTCATTCAAGCCATCATACATAGGCACAATCTCCAATCTCTACTCTCCAATCTCACCCTGACTTCGCTCGCGCCGCTCTTCGTTGTGTATCTGGTCACCGCTGCGCGGCTGGCTGTGGCGCTCAGCGTGCAATCCGTCACTGGCGACGGCTCGGCGGGGGTGATCGAACCGTGGAGTTCGATCCTCAACCTGCTGCTGTGGATCATCGTGATGGCCGTGTACGCGCTCGCGATATCGTTCTATCACGCCGCCCAACCCGTTGCTCAGAATGAGCAGGTCGCGCGCCATCCAATCGTGAACCAGGTCATCGACCGGCGCTTCGTCCAGATCGCCGCAGTAGCACTCGTCGTCGGCGCAGCGGCATGGGCATCATGGAACGCACTCACGCTTCACACATACGGCGTGAGCGGCAGCGACCCCTACGCGTATGCGCAGATGGGCGTCGATCTGGCTCAACACGGCACGGTGTTCCACCAGTTCCCGCTCATCCGGCTGACCTACGACCTGAATATCCCATCCGAGCCGATCATCCACATCGGTTACAAACTGCCCCAGGACGTGCAACGCATCGCCACGACTGTGTGGCCGCCGGGATACGCCGTCTTCACCGCGCTGGGGTACCTGCTCGCCGGTGAACAAGGGCTCTACCTGATCACCCCGCTACTCTCGCTACTGTCATTCGCGGTCATCTGGGAACTGTCACACACCATGCTCGGTAGGGAAGTGGCGCCGCCTCGTTCCGACCCTGCCGACATGGCACAAGCGCTCGAAGACGGATTGGCGCAACGAATTCTGGCTACGCCTGCGATCCACCGGGAACGGAACAGTGTCGGTTCCCAACAGGCGCCATCCCGTTCCCTGCCAACGCAATCGACCGAAGGCGGGCTTGCGTTCGCCGTCGCCGCGCTTGCCGTCGCGCTCACTGCCACCTCGTATCAACAGGTCGAATGGCAACTCATCCCCATGGCCGACATCGCCGCGCAACTGTTTTCGCTATTGGCTGTCGCGCTCGCCATGCGCGCGGGGTATGCTGCAATAGCCGTGACGACGCACAGCGTGGCGCAACGGCTGACTGGCGTGGCACAAAGAACGCTGATCCGGCGGCTGGCTCTGGCGGCCCTCAGCGGCATCGCGCTTGGCATCGCCTTCGATGTGCGCTACACCCAGGTGTTGATTGCGCCGGCGCTCTTGTTTGTGCTGCTCAGCGGCGCACGCAGCGCGCCTACAGCGATTGAAAACGCGCGTATACCGCACCAGCCGGGTCATTCGCTGCTAGATTGGGTTCGGCGCCATGCCTTGACAGTATTTGCGTTTGGCGCAGGCGCATTCGCCGCGGCGCTGCCAGTGCTGATCTATCACACGCTTGCCTTTGGCAGCCCATTCAGCACCGGCTCCGAGGAGTTCGCCAACTTCTCACTTGCGCGCCTGCCGGAAACGCTGATGCGCATCACGTTTGAACTGGCGTCGCCGCGCGAGTTTGGCATGCTGATCCCATTGATCGTGATCGGGCTGATTGCATTGTGGCAGCGCAACCGGCGCGCGCTCACCACCCTCATCCTCTATTTCGCGCCGCTCTTTGTGTTGCATATCGCCTACGCCTACCTGCGTCCGCGCGACATCCTGTCGTTGTTCCCGGTGCTCAGCTTTCTTGCCGCGTTTGGCATTGTCTGGCTGGTGTTGCACCTCCTGCAACGACCGGCTGCGTCGCCAGATAAGAGCGCCCACTACAACTTACGTTTGCGCTTGAAGGCGTATGTCTCGCGCCTTCTCCCGGCTGTCGCGGGCATGCTGGTGCTAGTGGGGCTTTCATTCGTGCTCGTCCTGCGCTCCATCGACACGCTAGCGTTGCCGGTCACGCACGGATTCGACGCGTTCGGGTATCTGGTGCGCGAACAGCGCGCCTCCTTCACGCAACTCGCGGAACTCACTCCCGCCAACGCCGTGATCGGTTGTTCGCTTAACAGCGGCGCGGTCGATCTGTACGCCGGACGATTGACCTTCCGCCCCGGCAAGTGGACTGGAGACGAGACAGTGAAGTTCGTGCGCGCCTTGCGCGCGGAGAACACACCCGTATACCTGCTGGAGGATGGCGCTGAGGTGATACCGGCTACCGAGAGCCTCCGGAGCGTGTATACGCTGACCGAGGTGGTCCATCTCGACATGCCCTATTACTTCCCAGGCAGTGGATCGGAGAATCGGCAGGTTGCTCTGTACAGAGTTGAACCCTAATCCAAGTTGTTAACTTGCAGTTCCTGATAATTCACGATCAACAATGCGTAACAGTTCCAGGA
>CAIXPS010000056.1 GCA_903921365.1 uncultured bacterium
CTGATGGCATCGAGCGCATCTTCGCGCGCCTGCGAGCGGACCGCGTTTTCTACGTCTGATTGGCTCTCCGCTCCGTTCCCATTCGCACCATTCGCGCCCTTCGTTCCATTGGCCTCCGCGTGGGCCGCTTTCGGTTTCGCTTCGGTTGCAGTCCCGCTCAACGCGGTCGTGACATTGTCGATCTGGCCCATGCGTTTGACCCGGTTCAGAAGATTCTTCTGGCCAACATCATATTTGAAGGAGACGTTGTCGAAAATAAGCTCGCCCTTCACCTGCTGCAGGGCGGTCGCTTTTGGACGGTCGTCAATCTCCGCCGGCAGGTCGATCACCTCAAAGACGCGCTCAAAACTGACCATTGACGTGGCAAAATCAACCGGGGCATTGGTCAGTTGTTGAAATGCGCCATACAGGTTGCCCAGGTACGCGCCAAAAGCCACGATGGTTCCGACGGTAAAGGCTTTCTGGATCGCGAGATACCCGCCTATGCCGTAGACAAGGGCTGTGCCCACCGCGCTGACCAGGCCGATGATGGCAAATAACAGGCTGCCCCACATGGCCCGGTCGACCCCACGGTTGCGAACATCCGCCGCGCGTTGTTGGAAGCGCTCCACTTCCTGGCGCCTGCGGCCAAACAGCTTAACCAGCAGGGCGCCACCAATATTGAGAGTTTCGTTCATCATCGCGTTCATCGAGGCGTTGAATTCCATCTGCGAGCGGGCGATATCGCGCAGCCGGCCGGCCAGTAGCCGCGCTGCCAGGATGAACAAGGGCATGATCAGCACGCTCAACAGCGTCAGGCGCCATTCCATGCTCAACATGACGATCAGCATCGCGACGGCCTGAATGGTGCTTGTGATCAACGCCACAATTGTGTTGCTGATGGCATTTTGCGCGCCGATCACATCATTGTTCAGCCGGCTCATCAACTCGCCCACCCGGGTATTGGTGAAAAAGCGCAGCGACATGCGCTGAAGTCGGGAGTACAAAGCCACCCTTAAATCGTAGGTAACGCCTTCTCCCACCCTGGCGTTGAACCGCCGGTTCGTGATAGCGATCACGCTGCCAAACATGGGCAAGACCAGCAGGGCAATCGCCAGCCCGATCAGCCGCTGCACGTCGCCGGAAGGGATCGTGCGGTCGATCAGGTCGCGCATGATCAATGGGGTCAGCAGCGACAGCCCGGTTGAGAGCAGAATAATCCCCAACATCGCAGCGATCTGCCCGCGATACGGGCGCGCGTAGGTCAGCACGCGCCGCAACAAAACCCAGGTCACCTGGGGACGTTCATCCGGGGCGTTAATCATGCTGCCCCAACCGCCGTGCGGTCCACCACCACCACCACGCATCATAGAAGTTCCCTCCTGATTTGGCTAAACACTATTTGTCTCCTTTAATGACGTTGCGCACGTCGTTTCGACAGCCTTCAACGGTCTGCCGCACGCGCCGGATCATCTCCTGATCGCCGCGCTCAATTGCGTTGCCCAGCCCGCTCCAGATGGTGCGGTTCAGGCTCTCCAGTTCTTCTTCGAGGAAACCCACCTCATACTCGCTGGCCTTGGCCACGCCTTTGGCCTGGAAACGCGCCCAGAAGCCTTCCACTTCCGCCGCGTGCGCTTCCACTTCCGCTTTGCCAGCATCGGTGAGTTGGAAGACGCGCCGTTCGCCATCCTGGATCGCGGTCACATGACCCTCGTCCTGCAAATACTGCATGGTTGGATAAACTGTGCCGGGGCTGGGCACATACTGTCCGCCCGAACGCTCTTCCAGCGCCTTGACGATCTCATAACCGTGCTTCGGTCCGCTTAAAAGCGCATCCAGCAGCACATAGCGCGTCTCGCCGCGCCGCGCCCGACCGCCGCCATGCGCACCACCATGCGCGCCGGGCGCGTGGTCCGGGCGACCCATCCCGTGACCGTGATGGTCTGGCCCATGACCAAAGCCGCCCCGACCATGACGTTCGCGTCCGCGACCGTGGGTACCCTGTATTGTCGCACTCTCGTGTGTGTGCTCGCGCGGTGCGTCCGCATTCTGCTGATCCGCACGCCCTGTTTCGAATTCAATTGTATTTTTCATTTTTATGTATAAACCTTGTTTATTGTAATTAGCGATATATCGCGATGTGTTCAATATACATCGCGACTGAGTGTTTGTCAAGGCGTTTGAAGAAAGCATATTTCGCCTGGGTAGTATTGAGCAAGCCATGAATTCAACCAGGCGGGTGCTGCTCTTGAGCGGGGATGGCGTAGACGCGTCAGTTTACCTACTCAGACCGTCAACGCCAGTGCGATGGCATCCTTGATAGCGAGTTGCTGCCCATAGTCCCAGGCCGCGTCAAATTCGGGGGATGGCAACAGGCTGCGCACCACGGGCAAGCGCCGGTCAGAGTCCCAGAACAACTCGCGCTCAAATAGGCCGTGCGTTGCATATGCCTTCCGCATGGCGGCCACCGCCGCCAGCAATTGCGCAGCGGTGACCAGTTTGCCTTGCGACTGCGCCATCCCGGCCGCCAGTCCCATGACCTGTGCCACACGTTCAAGGTTGTCTACTTTGTAGTGGTAGGGAATGCACTCGTGAATCGCCTGGCGCGCCAGTGCAACATCGCCCTGGCACAGCCCGACCAACCCCAGGTCGATCAGCTCAATGTAGATGCGGTTTGACTCGCCGGCGGTGCGGCTGATGCCAATGCTCTCTTCCAGACAGGCGCGCGCCTGCGCGTAGTCACCCAGTTCCAGAAGCAGTTCTCCCAGCCGCCACAGCGGGCTGGAAAGGTTGTTTGGGTTTCCGCTGAAACGCGCCAGCGCCACGCCTGTGTCCAGGATAGTACGCGCATCGCTATAGTCACCGTTCAGCCGCATGCGGTGCCCGAGTTGCGTCAGGGCGCTGATCTCGCGCGATGTTTGACCTGCCCGGTGGGCAGCATCGATCACCTCGCGCAGCAGCGTCACTGCCTGGGCAAAGTCCTGCATCACGAAACCCAGCGATTGGTCTGCGAGCAGAACCAGCTGTTGATCGTTAAGCTGGTGGGCAAGTCGGGAAGCCTGGCGGCGCCAATCCACTGAGCGCACCATGTCGCCTTTATTCGTTGCCAGGTTGCCCATCCACATGAGGGCGCGCAAACGGGTGTCAGCGCCGACGGTTGGATTGGAGAGCAGCACCTGATCAATCCATCCCGCCAGCACGGTTCCATGCCCGTAGTCGCCGAACACCTCATAGGCGCCATCAATCAACCGCTCGCCTATGCGCCATTCGCCGGTTTTGGCGGCCCAATCGAGCGCGGCGCCAATGTTGTCCAACTCGGTCTCGATCAACTCGACCATGGCCTTTTTTCCCTGCGAGTTGTCGATTTGCGCTTTGGCGGCCTGAGCCAGGTTGGCGTAATATTCCAGGTGCCATTGCCGCACAGCACTGGCGCGCGTATCGGATTCCAGTTTCTCGCGCGTATACTGCCAAATCACTTGCAACAGCCGGTAGCGCGCGCCTTTTGCTGTCTCGGGTGCGAGCTCATCCGCGTCCGAAGACGCGTCTGCGACCACAAGGGACTTACTGACCAATTGGTCAAGTCTGTCGAGCACGCTTGTCCCATGCAGTGCTTCGACAGCTTCCAGCGTCCAACCACCGACGAATACCGACAGGTCGCACAACAGCGCGCGTTCTTCCTCAGGCAGCAGGCTGTAACTCCAATCGATCAGTGCGCGCAGCGTCTGGTGATGCGGCAACGCTGTGCGGTGGCCGCTGGCTAACAGCTGAAAGACATCGCCCAACCGGGCCGTGATCTGCTCGACCGAGAACGTGCGCAATCGCGCGGCAGCCAGTTCTAGCGCCAGCGGCATTTTGTCCAGGCGGCGGCAGATGTCGATCACCGTCGCCGTGTTGCGCGATGTCAACCTGAAGGTGGGCTTGACCGCCTTCGCCCGTTCGACAAACAATTGGACCGCCTCATCCGTCGTGAGAGCGGACAGGTGGTAAACCACTTCGCCGGGAATGTTGAGAGGTTCGCGGCTGGTGGCGAGGATGTGCAGGTGACGGCACGAGCGCAACAGGTGATCGCAAAGCGCCGCACAGGCGCTGATCACATGCTCGCAGTTGTCCAGAATGAGCAACGCGCGCCGGTCCTGGAAATAGTCGCTGATGACCGCCAGCGCCGTGCGGCGGATGGGCTGCAATCCGAGCGCCACCGACACCTTGTCGGGCAACAGCTCTGCGTCTCCAAGCGATGCCAGGTCCACGAGGCGGATGCCGTCTGGAAATGGGGCAGGCGACTGGTCAGCGGCGCCAGAGGCTTCAGCCAGCCGCGCGGCCACTTCGAGCGCCAGCCGGGTCTTGCCGACGCCCCCGAAGCCAGCCAGGGTCAGCATGCGCGTCGACACAAGCAGCTCCTCGACCTCGACCATCTCGTGTTCGCGCCCGACGAAGCGTGTCCATTGCGCCGGCAGGCTTACGGTTCCGTAGGGGTTCACCGTTCTTTCGGCGCGCGTCGTTGGACGAGACGCCGATGCGTCAGGCGATTGAATCTGCCCAGCCGTGTCAGGCCGGTATTCCGGCTCTGGCCTGCTCTGCGCATGAGTCGATTGAGCCAGCGCGATCAGGCGCGCAGAAATCTCCGCTTCACCGGGATAGACCAGTGCGGGTATGAACGCCGTTTGCACGGTTGACAGGTTGGGAAGCCGCTGACCATTCTCAAGCCGCGCCATGTGCGCTTCAGAGTAACCCACCGCATTGCCCAACTCGCGTAACGTCATGCTTCTGCGCCGGCGTAGATACCGCAAGAGGTCACCAAAACTGCCAAACGACTCAATGTCAGGATCGTGCACTCGTTTGCTTCCTTGCGCTCTGATTCTACCCTGCGACCTTGTCAAAACTCTTTCCATGCATTGACAAGAACGACTGACAAGTCTGGTCAGCTTTTCAGCCCGCAGGCCGGATATAACCAGCTCGACAAAAACAAACACAACCTGATTGACAGGAACTAAAACAAAAGGAGACGATCACATGTTTAACGTGATTGATATCACACAAGCGGAATACGAGCTGCAAAACGAGCGCAATCTGCGCGCCAGGGCGATGGAAGGAATGACTGTGCCGGCGCCCAACATTGTCGACCGCATCATGCAGGCGGTTCGAACCCTAATGACGACTAACGCGGCCAAAACAGATCGCGCGAGCGCAACATTCCACCCTACCGTTGCCAAATAACAGCAGCGACGTGTCGACGCGGAGCGGGTCGACTATAGGCACATAGACCCCGGCCTTCGTTGGGACGCTTTTTGAATATTGGGTGTCTATAATGGCTGCGTGTCTACCCCGATTTTAGCCACTAAACTCTATATCCCCCCGCCTCGGGCTAAAGCTGTCCGGCGCCCCCGACTAATCGAGCGGCTGAACGAGGGTCTCCTTGCAGGTCGCGCGCCAGGCGTGACCCTGATATCTGCCCCTGCCGGCTTTGGAAAAACCACCCTGATCGGCGAATGGATCGCCATCTGCGGGTTACCGGTCGCCTGGTTGTCGCTGGACGAAGGGGATAGCGACCCCACACGCTTTCTAACGCACCTTGTCGCGGCGATGCAGACGCTTGCCCGGAACGGGGTCGAAGGCGCGAAGCATGCGGCCGATTTTGGAAAAGGGGTGTCGCGCGCACTCGACGCTTCGCGCCCTCAGCCTCCGCCAATCGAGTCGACATTGACAGAACTCCTCAACGAGATTACCGCCCTCCCGGACCATTTCATCCTCGTCCTGGACGACTACCACGTGATTGAGGCCACACCGGTCGACCGCGCCCTCGCGTTTCTGCTCGAGCACCAACCGGCGCAGATGCACCTGGTTATCACCACTCGTGAAGATCCAGCGCTGCCCCTGTCCCGGTTACGCTCCCGCGGCCGCCTGACCGAACTGCGCGCCGCCGACTTGCGTTTCAGCCCTTCCGAAGCCGCCGAGTTTCTAAACCGGGTGATGGGCCTGACCCTCTCAGCGGAAGACATCGCTGCGCTGGAAAACCGCACCGAAGGCTGGATTGCCGGACTGCAACTGGCTGCCCTTGCCCTGCAAGGGACACTTTCCCTGCAGGGTCGCCAGGACGTCCATGGTTTCATCCGGTCATTCGCCGGGGATCACCGGTACATTGTGGACTATCTGGTCGAAGAGGTGCTGCAGCGTCAGCCCGCGGCTGTTCGCAACTTCTTACTCCAGACTGCCATTCTCGACCGGTTGAACGGCCCGCTGTGCGACGCCGTCACTGGCCAGGAGGGAGGCAACGCGCGGTTGGAGGCACTGCAACGCGGCAACTTCTTTGTCGTTCCGCTGGATGACAAACGCCATTGGTATCGCTATCACCAACTTTTCGCCGAAGTCCTCCACATGCACTTGATGGCGGAGCAGCCGGATCTGGCGCCTGCTCTGCACCGGCGCGCGAGCGCGTGGCACGAGCATTTTGGTTTGGCGGTCGATGCCATCCGCCATGCGCTGGCCGCCAAGGATTTCGCGCGCGCGGCAGACCTGATCGAGCTGGCAGTGCCAGCCATGCGCCAGAGTCGGCAGGAGACAACGATAGTGGGTTGGTTCAAGGCACTCCCCGACGATCTACTCCGCTTCAGGCCCGTACTCAGTGTTTACTATGCCGGGGTATTAATGCTTGGTGGACAGCTTGAGGACGTCGAGTCCTGGCTGCGAGACGCCGAACGGTGGCTGGACACGACAGCCGACAAGTCTGGGCAGTCGGAAACCTTATCGGCTGACAGGGTCGTCATGGACAAAGAGGAGTTTCGCCGTCTGCCCGGCACGATCGCCATGTACCGTGCCGCAATTGCCCTGACTCTGGGCGATGTGCCCGCCACAGTGAAATACGCGCGACGAGTGCTCGACCTGGTATCTGAGAACGACCATCTCTTGCGCGGATCGGCAGCGGGATTTCTGGGACTCGCCTATTGGACAAGTGGAGATCTCGATGCAGCGCACCGGTCGTATGCTGAATGCATGGCGAGGTTGCTGAGGATCGGGCACGTCTCTGACGCAATCGGCTGTTCCATCGCCCTGGCAGATATACGGATTGCGCAGGGTCGTCTCCGCGAGGCAATGAGCGCCTATGAGCGGGGAATGCAACTTGCGGTAGAGCAGGGCGCGCCTGCGCTTACCGCGCGGGGAGCGGCAGACATGCACGTGGGAATGAGCGAGCTCTACCGTGAGCGTAATGACCTGAAGACCGCCATGCACCACCTGCTGAGAAGCAAGGATCTGGGTGAACACATGGGGTTACCGCAGAATCCGTATCGCTGGCGCATTGCGATGGCTCGAATACGAGAGGCCGAAGGAGATCTGGACGGCGCTCTCGACCTGCTCCACGAGGCAGAGCGCCTGTATGTGAGCGACTACTTCCCCAATGTGCATCCCGTCCCGGCGCTGAAGACACGGGTGTGGGTCGCGCAGGGGAGGTTGGGTGAAGCCCTTGGCTGGGCGCGACAGCAGGGCCTGTCCGTTGAGGACGACCTTTGCTACCTGCGCGAGTATGAGCACATTACCCTGGCCAGAATACTCCTGGCCCGGTATAAGAGCGACCGCGCCGATAGCGGCATGCATGAGGCAATGGGACTCCTGGAGCGCCTTCTGAAAGCAGCGCAAGAAGGCGGTCGAACAGGCAGTGTGATCGAAATCCTGGCGCTACAGGCGCTCGCCCACCAAATGCAAGGGGATATCCCTGCCGCACTTGTGCCGCTGGAACGCGCCCTGGCACTGGCTGAGCCAGAGGGCTACGTCCGGATGTTTGTGGACGAAGGCCCACCTATGGCGATCCTGCTGCAAGAGGCCGCGAAACACGGCATCACGCCGAGCTATGTCCGTCAACTCCTGCCAGCCCTTGGCAAGGCTGAGGACAAACCGCCGGTCCACCAGGATTTGATCGAGCCACTAAGCGAACGCGAGCTTGAAGTGCTCCGGCTGCTCAGAACCGTTTTGAGCGGCCCTGACCTTGCCCGCGAACTCACAGTATCCTTGAACACCCTGCGCACCCACACCAAAAACATCTACGCCAAGCTCGGTGTGAACGACCGCCGGGCAGCGATCCGCCGGGCTGAGGAACTCAACTTGTTCTAGCGAACCGGCAAACACAACCCCAGCCCTGGCAGGTTTGTCGAACCACATGCCGGGGCTTTTTTTATTCCTCACAACCTCCCGACCGTCCAATCACCACATCGATTACCACATCAATCACCACATGTGGTGATGCTTGCTCACCACATCAGCTTGTATCTTCTGTCTATGAAAAGGAACGGTTACAACGACTTGGAGACTAATCCAGAGGAAGAACTTGCAAGAAGCGCAAAATGAGCACAACACCTGCATCGACTGAGGATCATCATGAGACTGGAGGTTGCATGATTCGCATCAAGGGACACCTTGATGACCGCTGGGCCGACTGGTTTGAGGGAATGACCCTCACGCGAGAAGACAACGGCGAGACACTGTTAACCGGGCCGGGGATCGATCAGGCCGCATTACATGGACTGCTCAAAAAAGTTCGGGATTTGGGCATGCCACTGATCTCGGTAAATTGCGTTGAACCCGACTAGCCAGACGCGCCGGATGTCACTTGTTGACACCTAGCGCTTTCGTTCAAAAAAGGAGACAAACATATGAGCACTAATAGCCAGACCACAACAAAAGGAAACAAACCCATGAATACGAATCAGCAGACCGCGATCAAGGAGAGCAAAATGAAATTAACAACCTCGAATATCATCCGTTGGGCAGGTTTACCCGCTATGGCGGCAGGGATCATTTTCGCGGCCATTCAGCCGATCCACCCACCGGACGTTCTTGAATCAGTCACGACCAGCGCATTTATCACCATCACCTCCTTTAAGACGGTCATGTGCCTCCTTGGCCTGCTCGGTATTACGGGGCTCTACGCGAGGCAAGCAGAAAAGAGCGGTTGGCTGGGTCTGGCCGGCTATCTTCTGTTAACCATCTTCTATGCAGTACAAATGTGCTATGCATTCATCGAACCTTTAATCCTGCCGCTGTTGGCGAACGTGACACCGGGGTTTGTAGAGAGCGCCCTGGGTGTGGGAAGTGGCGCCGGCGGGCCGATGAATCTCGGAGCCTTCGCAACGATATATTCGCTGAATTCGATGCTGTATTTGCTGGGCCTCCTGATATTTGGCATCGCGACGTTGCGCGCCCGCATCCTGCCGCGCCTGGCGGCCGTCCTGTTTGCCTTCTCGGGGCCTTTGGCGTTCGTCCTGGTTGCGCTGCTTCCGCACCAGTTCGCGCGGTTGGCGGCGATGCCGATGGGGTTCGCTCTGGCCTGGCTGGGTTATGCGCTCTTGACTGAACGGCGAGCGCCGGCCTCGGAACCCGTACTTGGCAAGGTAAGTCCCCAGCTTAGCCTGACCGAAGCGAAGTAAGCTCACTGGAGACCACATGCAATGAAACAAGCGGTCATCCGACCGCTTGTTTCATTGAGCACTTGATCGTCACACCCGATCAACCCCCTCCGAGCCCGGTATCTTCACCACGCGTTGTGAAACGCACAAGGAACTGATCATGAAAACGAATGTCTTCGATAAAAGTCGAGTCCCGAATGTGCCTCAGAAAGCCAAAGCCCCGGCAAGAAGAGGTTCGGCAGAGTGGCTCGTGATTGCCGGACTGCTCATACTGAGCTTTATCCCACTCGCTGGCGGCGCTTTCCGGCTGACCCAGTTGACCGGCGGCGCGGCGATCACGCCGGCCAATGCACGGTTCTTTGCGTCTCCCCTGCCAGTCATGGTGCATATCGTGGGCGCGAGTATGTATGCCATCCTGGGCGCGTTCCAGTTCGCGAACGGTTTCCGGCGACGCTGGCCCGTCTGGCACCGCGTGACCGGGCGGCTGGTGCTTATTTGCGGACTGCTGGTGGGGCTCTCAGGGCTTTGGATGGTCCTGTTCTATGTCCACCCGGTTGGCGACGGCGATTTCCTTTCTGCACAGCGGCTCCTATTCGGGTCGGGCATGATCGTGTCGATTGTCCTCGGCTTCACAACGATCCGGCGAGGGTATGTGACCCGGCACCGCGCATGGATGATGCGCGGCTACGCGATCGGTCTGGGCGCCGGCACGCAGGCGCTGACCCTGATGGCCGGGGAGATGATATCCGGGCCGCCGAGTGAGCTCAGCAGAGCGCTGCTGATGGGCGCGGGCTGGGTGATCAACCTCGCCGTGGCCGAATGGGTCATTCGCAGGCGGTCGACCTCTGCAGTCCGCTCATTCTGAAAAGGAACGATTCTAAAATGAAAGCAATAATCTGGAGAAAAACACATGAGCGGAATACTGGAAGCACACAACATCGCCAAATCGTATGGCGACTTTAAGGCAGTCAAAGGGGTTACGTTCGGAATCGAGGATGGCGAGATATTCAGCCTGCTGGGGCCGAATGGCGCAGGCAAGACGACGACGATATCGATGCTATCCACCTTATTTGCGCCGACGAGTGGCGATGCCACCATTGGTGGCCACTCGGTGACCAAAGAGTCAATGGCTGTGCGCCGCATCATCGGCGTCGTGCCACAGGATCTGGCGCTGTATGAGGACCTGACCGGGCGCGAGAACTTGTCTTTCTGGGGTCAGATGTACGGACTGGGCGGCGCGGCGTTGAAGGCGCGCGTGAGCGAGGTGCTTGAGCAGGTGGGGTTGACGGACAAAGGCAACCAGCGCATCAAAACGTATAGCGGCGGGATGAAGCGGCGCGTTAACATCGGCGTCGGGTTGTTACACAAGCCACGCCTCCTATTCATGGACGAACCGACGGTTGGCATCGACCCGCAAAGCCGCCGCGCCATTCTCGATACCGTGAAGGACTTGAACCGCCAGGGCATGAGCGTGCTTTACACGACCCACTATATGGAAGAGGCGCAGGAACTGTCGCACCGGATCGGGATCATCGACCATGGCGAGTTGATCGCACTCGGCACGCTGCAGGAACTCACCAGGAGCATCGGCGAACTTGAGACGCTGCGCCTGCACGTGACCGAAGACGCAGATGCTGGGCGGCTTGCAGAAGCGCTGCGGACAATTCCAGGTGTGACGCGCGTGGATGCCGCCGACCATCAGGCGGTGCTGACTGCGCCAGACGCCGAGGAAGCGCTGCCGGCAGTGGTGAGCAAAGCCAACGAAATCGGCATCAAGATTCGCTCGATCGACATTGAGGAACCTAATCTCGAAGCGGTATTTCTGAACCTCACCGGGCGGGCGCTAAGAGATTAGGCGCCTTGCGAAGGTTGCCTTCATGAGCCGCAATTTGCCGCGAAACCCTTCGCAAGGTTGGCGCATGTGGCTTGCGGCATTCGCAAGAGGGATAGAAATTGAAGTCATGAAAAAGCTATTCATCATTGGTATAAAAGACCTGACGCTTGCTTTGCGCGACCGCGCGGCGCTGATTTTGATGTTCGCAGCCCCGCTCGTGCTCACGCTGGGACTGGGTCTCGTCACAGGGCGATTCAGCGGGCAGAGCGACAACAACGGTTTGCGCGACATTCCGGTCGTGCTCGTCAACCAGGACGACGGCCGGATTGGCGCGGAACTGGTCAACGTGTTCACCTCGCCGGATGTCGGGACGCTGGTCAAACCAATCAGCGACACCGATCCCGCCGTTGCGCGCAAGCGGGTGGATGACGACAAGGTCGCTGCTGCGGTCATCATCCCGGCTGGTTATAGCGCATCAATCATTCCTGCTGCGAATAACGCCAGCGGGGTTCCAGCAGGCGATAAGAAAATCGAGATATACGTCAACCCGGCACAGCCTGTCGGCGCGGGCGTGATTCGGAGCATTGTTGACGAATTTGTCGCGCGCGTCCAGGCCGGGCGCGTGAGCGGCCTGATCGCAATCACGCTGTTGATCGAAAACGGGTTATTGAAACCGGCGGACGCGGCAGCATATGGGCAGGACTTTGGCAGACGCCAGAACGGCCCGGCGCAAACGATCATCACTGTTCGGCGCACGAGCGATGCCGGGACGCCGCCACCCACAGTTGACATCCTGGCTGTGCTCGCGCCTGGGATGGCGTTGCTGTTCCTGATGTACACAGTCACGCGCGGCGGCGCAACCCTGCTGGCGGAACGCGACAACGGCACACTGGCGCGGATGCTGGTCACGCCGACCAGCGCCACACAGATTATTGGCGGGAAAGTGATCGGCATCTTCCTGACTGCCGTGGTGCAGGTAGCCGTGCTCATCGTCGGCAGCGGTTTGCTGTTCAACTTGCACTGGGGCGACCCGATCGGCGTGGCCGCGTTGGTGCTCGCCGTCGCCGCAGGCGCGACTGGCTGGGGCATGGTGATTGCGGCCTTCGCGCGAACCACTGCCATGGTGGGGAGTCTGGGTGCGGCCGTGATGCTGATGTTCGGTGTGCTTGGCGGCAGCTTTGGCGACAACTTCCCGCTGCCTGATTTCCTGCTTGCGCTGGGCAAAATCACGCCAAACGCCTGGGGAATCAAAGGGTTTACAGGGCTGGCCAGCGGCGGCGTTTTGGGCGATGTGCTGCCAAATATCATCGCGCTGTGCGTGATGGCAGTCGCGCTCTTCGCGGTCTCGGTGTGGTTGTTCCGCAGGAACGGGTTTATCAAGCAATAGAGGAACCAAAACATGAAACAGATCATTGCCATCGCCTGGAAAGATGCGCTGGTGCGCTTCTCCAGCCGCACCGAACTGCTCTTCTTCATTATTCTGCCGGTCATCTTCACATTTATCATTGGCGGTGGATTTGGCGGCGCACAGCGCGCAAATCGCGATGACCGCGTGCGCTTGCTGGTGGTAGATGACGCTCATAGCGCACTGTCGCAACAGTTGATCAACGCACTTGCTAAGTCCGGGTCGGTGCGTCCCGATGTGATGGCGCGCGTCGATGCAGACAGCGAGTTCAGCGCCGACCGCGCTCCTGCGCTGCTCATCATCCCCGCCGGGTTTGATCAGGTCGGGCTGTCCAACGGGCTGATGCTCGATCTGCGCGCCAAGCCCAACAATATGAGCGCGCCGATCGCTGAGCGCAGCGTCAACATGGCCGTCAGCGTGATCAGCGTGGCAGCCTCAGCCGCGCAGCAATCACTCAGCGAGGCCGAACGCATCAAGCCGTTCGCGAGCGTCGCAGACCGGCAGGTTTACTACGATCACGCGCTGGCGCAAGCGCAGACCGCAGGTGCGGAGAGTAGCTCTGCCGGGGTCGAGATCACACGCCCCGCAACCGCCTCTTATCGCTATAACCCGGCTGCGCAGGCATCAGCGGGGCAGTTGATCACGTGGGTGTTTATCCCGCTGCTGGGTATCGGAACGTTGTTTGCTTACGAGCGCCAGAGTGGAACGCTGCGCCGGCTGTTCGTCATGCCGGTGAGCAAAGCGCAACTCCTGCTTGGCACAATTGGCGGTCAGTTCCTCACCTCGCTGGCGCAGATGGCGCTACTGATCGGATTTGGCATTGCGGTGATGGGGCTGAATTGGGGCAACGATCTTGCTGGTCTTGCCGTAATGATGATCGCCACCGGGCTGTGCGGCGCGGCAATGGGCACGATGCTGGGCGCGTTCGTCAAGAGCGCCAGACAGGCGAACGGTTTGAGCATTATGCTCGGCATGGTGATGGCGCTGCTGGGCGGATGCTGGTACCCGCAGGAGATCATCCCTGAGGGTGTGCGCACTATCCTGCAGATCGTTCCTACGACGTGGGCGATGCGCGGGCTGACCGACCTTGCGGCGCGCGGGCTGGGACTGCCGGCCATTTTGCACAGCGCTGCCATTCTGGTCGCGTTCGCGGCGGTGTTCTTCGTCGTTGGCATTGCGCGGTTTCGCTACGAGTGAGGTTTGCATAAAAGCTTGCGAAGGTTGTGTGAAAGGGTCAATTCCGCCATTCCGTTACACGTAATACAATGCCCTTAACAGATCAGTTGATTTGATAAGGAGCCTGTATGGACCCGGAAACTAAACCATTGCGATTCGCCATCATCGGATGCGGCGGCATCATCGCCACAAACCACATTAACGCGATTAAGCAGATGCCGAATGCGCAGATCGTCGCCATGTGCGACATCAACGCCGAAACCGGCGCACCGCGCGCGGCGGAAGTCGCTGAGAGCACTCAGCGCAGTTGCCCGTTCTTCACCGATCGGCACGAATTGCTCGCGACGATCAAACCGGATGTGGTCAGCATCTGCACGCCGCACCCGTTCCACGCGCCGGTGGCCATCGATGCGTTTGCCGCGGGCGCGCATGTGTTGACCGAGAAGCCAATGACGATCGAGGTCGCCGCTGGCGACCGCATGATTGCCGCAGCGGACGCCGCCGGGAAGATTCTGGCGGTCAACTTTCAGCAGCGCTTTAAGCCGATTGTCGAGCGCGCCAAGACGCTGGTTGATAACGGTGAGATCGGAACGTTGGTGCGCGTGCTGGTGGTCGAACCGTGGCTGCGCACGTTTGCATACTACAAGCTGTCGACGTGGCGCGGGACGTGGGAAGGCGAGGGCAGCGCCGTCCTGTTGAACCAGTCGCCGCACACGCTCGATCTGTTGTGCCATTTGGCCGGTGAACCGAAGAAGGTATGGGGTTGGATTCGCACGTTGTATCACAATATCGAGTGCGAAGACACGTTCCAGGCGATGCTGGAGTACCCGAATGGCGCGCCAGGGTATATCACCTCCAGCACGGGCGAGGCTGGCGCACCGGGTCGCATCCAGATCGTGGGCGACCGCGCCGCGGTTGAGTTGGTCGGCGACAACTTGACGATCTATCGGTTCAACCCTGCGCTGAAGGAACACCTGCGCAGTAACCCCGCGCCATTTGCCCAGCCGGCGGCGGATGTCGAGACGCTGAATCTACCGGGCGATGCCGGCGGCCACCTGGCCGTGTATCGCGACCTCATCGACGCCATCCACAGTGGGCGACAGCCGCGCACCAATGGCCGCAGTGGGCTGATGTCGCTCGAACTGGCTAACGCGATCACACTGTCCAGTTTCGCTGAACGCGCCGTTTCCACGCCGCTCGATCGCGCTGAATACCACGCGCTGCTGCAGGATTTGATCGCGGGCAGGCGGAAGATGTAGAGGGGGAGAGAGGGAGAGGAGGAGCGGAGGAGAAGGGAGAGGTGAGGTAATGATGCGGTTTGGATGTTGTGTCGGGTCGCGCGAGCAGATTGATATTCTGGCGCGCGCCGGGTTTGATTTCTGTGAGTTGCAGGCGGCTGCGGTGCTGCCGTTTGAGGACGATAGGACGGCTGCGCCAGCGTTGCGCATGCTGGAGTCGGCGCCGTTGCGCCCGGAATCGTTTAATGTGCTCGTCCCGGCCAGGCTGCCGCTGGTCGGGCCGAACGTGGATCGCGTTGCGCTGACTGCTTACCTGGGGCGCGCGTTTGGCCGCATGGCCCGATTGGGCGGTCAGGTGGTGGTGCTGGGCAGCGGCGGCGCGCGGAAGATACCGGATGGGTTTTCGCGCGAGGCGGCGATGGGGCAGATGGCCGAGAGCGTTGCGGTCGTGCTTGAGGAAGCCAATCGCGCCGGGATCACGCTGGCGTTGGAGCATCTTAACCGCGGCGAGACAAACACGTTCAACAGCGTCGCCGAGTCACGCGACTTCGTGAACTCCACCGGATTGGCGGATAAGGGCATGCGTCTGCTCGTCGATCTGTTTCACATCGAGGTGGAACACGAGCCGCTCGACGTGATTGCGTCGGTCGGAGCGCTGATCGCGCATGTGCACGTGGCCGGCGGCGGCCGACGCGCGCCCGACGTGGCCGGATATGACTATACCGGGTTTATGCGCGCACTCCACGCTGTGGGATACGACAAACGCATTTCGGCGGAGTGCTCGTGGGAAAACCTGGAGGCGCAGGCTGTGGAGTCACTCGCATATATGCGTGAGCGATGGGAGAATGCGTGTCAGTGAACATAGCCTGGCAGACGTTTGTCCATTGCAAATTCCCCGAATATTCACGCTAAAAACATGAATCCAAAAGACTATCAATTGTTCAAGCAATACCCGCTCAATGGCACAGCAACGATCTCAACCGGGGAAGTTCCAACGCCCTATCACATCTATAACGGTTACGGCATGTTCATCGGCGGGTTGTGCGACCTTGGGGCATGCAGGCGTTTGTTGCAGGATGAATCTGTCGTTCCGGTTCAAACGACAGATGGCCATGCGGTTATGGGAATATGGATCTGCAACTTCACCGAGGCAAGCCTGGGGCCGCATCATGAACTACAGTTCTCATTTTTTGTTTCCAACAGCGAGATGGAGCCGATTGCGCCGCATCCATTCTGCGCGCTCTCGCTCATGATGACGCGCCCCGATGTGCTGATGATCTGCCACGGTTTGTGGAATAACACGCCGGAGGTTGTGGCGTATAACCGCGAGTTGCTAAGCCTGAATGCTCGCCAAACTGATAGTCGTATTGAACGCGATGCGCACATCGTTACCTTTGCGTTCAAGGATCTAGCGTCTGGCAAACCCATCATCTCAGGCGCGGTTATCGATCCCCAAAAGGCGTCGGCTCGCGCGACGTTTGTGCTGATGTCCAGGATTGGCGTTGGGCGTAGTATGACTATCACGCAACAGCCATGGTTGAGTATGCACATAACAAATCCTGTTGGGGTTTTGCTGAACCGAAATGCTGTTGCCGAGACATTTACCAAAAACGATGTCAACGTCGTACGGTACTTTGAGCGTAGCGCGGATGTGCTTACGTTTGGCGATACGCCATACAGTTCTTTGCAGTTCACACCACACTTTGTGCAGTATATGGATGGCTTCAAGTTCGTGTATCTCCATCCAAAATGACCGAAGAGAGTTACAAATAGATGGCAACTTTTATTCTTAGCGCCTTTGGCGACGAAATCGATGATGACCTGGACACGCAGTTGCGCGTGTTGACCTCTGAGGGCATCAATCACTTGGAATTGCGCGGGGCGTGGGGTCACAACGTGCTCGATCTCGATGCGGCGGAGTTGAAACGCGTGGCCGTTTTGTTGAATGCGCATGGCTGCGCGCTATCTGCCATCGGCAGCCCGATCGGCAAGTCCGATATCAGTCAGCCACGCGCGTTCGAACTGGAACGGCTGGATCGCGCCATCGACGCGGCGCATACACTTGGCACGCCATTGATCCGCGTGTTTTCGTTCTATCATCCAGACGGTGAGGCGGCTGTCTATCGAGATGAAGTGCTTGCGCGCATGGCCGCATGGGCTGAGCGCGCTTCGACTGCTGGAGTGACCCTGGTGCACGAGAACGAGCGCGGCATCTATGGCGATCTGCCGGATCGTTGCCGCGATATTCTCGCCAGCGTCAACTCACCTTCACTGCGAGGGGCGTTCGATCCGGCGAACTTCGTCGTTGACAAGGTGAAGCCGATGGTCGAGGCCTGGCCGTTGCTGGCTGAGTACACCACACATATCCACATCAAGGATGCGGTGTTTGCCGATGGCACGATCCGTCCAGCGGGCGAGGGCGACGGCAATGTGCCGGGGTTGATCAAGGCGCTGATCGCGCGTGATTACAACGGGTTCCTTACACTGGAACCGCACCTGAAGCATGCCGGCCAGTATGGCGGGTTGAGCGGCGAAGATGGCATGCACACCGCGATCACTGCGCTGCGCAAGGTGATGGCTGACGCGGGCGCATAACTGAACCCCATGACGTTACGGTATGGGGCGGTTGCGCTGATACTCGCGCTGGTTCTGACGCTGCTGGTCAAGTCACAGACCGCACTGAGCCTGATCGTGGCGTGGTTGATCTGCGTCAACCTCGTTACGTTCTTTCTATACGCCTACGACAAGTCGATCGCCGGGTCGGATGCGCGCACTATGAGAGTGCCGGAGCGCGTGCTGTTGTTCATGACATTCGTCGGCGGCACTCCGGGCGCGTGGATCAGCATGCAGGCATTCCGGCATAAGACGTCCAAGCACAGTTTCCAGCAGGGTTTCTGGCTGGTCGTGCTGTTGCAGGTGGTGATTGCGGTCGTGGTTCTTGTCTTGTTTCGATAAACAGGAGTTTTGAATGATGGCAAATAACATTGGCCCGTTGCGGGTAAGCCCGAACGGGCGCTATCTGGTTGATGCGAAGGGCGAACCTTTCTTCTGGATGGGCGATACGGCGTGGCCGTTGTATGCGGAGTATTCGCGAGCGGATGCGGAGAACTATCTGGCGAACCGCGCAGCGAAGGGGTTCACGGTGATTCAGGGCGTGCTGGCCTGGGGCGGCGGCACCGGTTTTGAGGGGCCAACCCCGGGGCCCAACGCAGCAGGCGATTTGCCGTGGCTGGATCACAACCCGGCAACGCCAAACGACGCGTATTTTCAACATATCGATCACATTGCGCGGGTTGCGGCTGCGCATGGGTTGACGCTGGCGATGTTGCCCACGTGGGGTTATTACGTTAACGATGTCGGCACACTCACGCCTGAGAATGCGCATGCCTACGGCAAGTGGCTGGGCGCGCGCTACAAGGCGCAGCCGAACATCATCTGGGTCAATGGCGGCGACCGCATCCCGGTCGGGCATGAGGACACGTGGAACGCGCTGGCGCATGGGTTGCGCGAAGGCGACGGCGGCGCACACCTGATCACCTATCACCCATGCGGCTGGACGCACTCGTCGCAGTACTTCCACCAGTCGGACTGGCTGGACTTCAACATGATCCAGACATGGACGGAGTGGGCGAAGGTGTATCCCGCGGTGGCGTATGACTGCCAGCTGGCGCCGGCCAGACCAGTGATCCTGGCTGAGGGCGCCTACGAGAACGGCCCTGAGTACCCCCAGGGGCCGATCACACCGCTGGTCGTGCGGCGCCAGGCGTGGTGGGCCTTTATGGCGGGCGGGTATTCGACCTATGGTCAGAACGAGATGTGGCGCATGAAGCCGGGTTGGGCGGAGACATTCGACACCCCTGCCGCAGGGCACATGAGCATTTACAAACAGATTGCGACGTCGCGCCCGTGGTGGCAGAGGGCGCCAGATCAAGGGCTGTTCGCGAGCGGCGTGAGCAGCGAGCGCACGCTCAATGCGGCGGTGCGCTCGCCGCAGGGCGATTGGGCGATGGTCTATCTCAGCAGCCAGTGCCACGCGCTCATCCACCTCGATAAGTTGCAGGCGCGGCGCGTGCAGGCGACGCTGGTGAATCCGGCGACCGGCGAGCACACGGATGCAGGCATCTTCGAGACTGGCAACTTCACCGGGTCGCAGTTCCCGCAGGCGCGCCAACAATGGTTCAGCACGCCGGGGTATTGGGAAGACGCCGTGTTATTGATCGACGCGTTGAAGGAGTAGACTGCTCCTGGATCGAACCTTAATAGCGTGTTCCTGTTGGGGAACGGAGCCCGGAAAAATTACAGGTCGTTGCCTGAATAGGTCTGGTTGAAGGACTTGTTACACAGTGGGAAATCGGGCACTATGTTCTTGAGTATGGCAAACGAGAGCGCCGGCCAGTTCATAAACGAAGGGTCTCTTACTTTTACACGGTAAAGGCGGCCGCTTTCATCAGCCATCACCCAGTGAATAATCGTCCCGCGCCATCCTTCGACAAGGCCAAATGCCGGCTCCCATGCCGGCAAGGTTCCCACCGGAACAACGATGGACCCCGCCGGCATATCGTTAAGCGCCTGCTTAATGATTTGCACTGATATACGCGCTTCTTCCACGCGCGCCATTGTCCGAGCGCGCACGTCGCCAGATGTATACACTGGAACGGCAAACTTCAAGGCCGGGTATGCGGCGAAGGGGTGGTCGCGACGGGCGTCCACGTCAATATTCGACGCACGGGCCACGTAACCCAGCACACCGAGATCCATTGCAATCCTGGTCGTCAGGCGTCCAGCGCTTTCCAATCGATCCATCAGCGTCGTGTTACCCAAGCTGATATCCACAATTTCGTTAAAGTCGGCGATGATTGCATCGAGTTCGCCGCTGAGGTCAAGATCGGCGGGCAGATCATGGCCAACGCCGCCTAGTACGATCCCCCCATGCATTAAGCGGTTGCCAGTCAAGCGTTTGTTGAGTCGCAACAAACGCTCGCGAATACGGAAGCAGTGCGAGTGGGCTACGGCATAACCAGTGTCATTGCAGAGCATCCCGAAATCGGCGATGTGGTTGTACAACCGCTCCATTTCCAGCAGGATGACGCGCAAATACTGCGCGCGAACGGGCACAGCACACCCAGCCAGCGATTCCAATGCCTGGCAATAGGCCAGCGAATGGCCGATGGTCGTGTCGCCCGATATGCGCTCAGCCAGTTCCACGCCATCGGCGGGCGCGCGACCCTCGAACAGTTTTTCCGTCCCCTTATGTGTGAAGTACAGCCGAATCTTGAGATCAATCACCGTCTCGCCAACGACGCTAAAGCGGAAGTGCCCCGGCTCGATGATGCCTGCGTGAACGGGCCCGACCGGGATTTCATACACGCCCTCACCGCTGACCGGTTTGAATGGAAACGAAGTCCCATCGTCCTCGAATATGGCCGGCGGCACAGCATCTTTGAGCAATGGGTAATAGTCTTCCGGCCAAAAGGCATGGCATACCAGCGGGCGACGGTCTGGATGGCCGGTTGCTTCGATGCCAAACAGGTCCTTGATCTCGCGCTCGAAACGTGATGCAGGATAATAGAAAGTTGCCAGTGAGTCGATGGCACGGTCATCAGGTGGCAAGTCCTTCGTGGCGTGAGCGAACCAGTTCTCACGGTCGTTTCCAAATAGATAGTGGACTTCAAGCACGCCCTTATCAACCCGGCGGTCATTGGCGACCATCAGGATCAACTCGGCCCCGAAATCGGCGCGAAGTAACTCGGCCAGACGCTGCGCATCACCGCGCATTATCTGAAAGTGCAATTCATTGCTGCGCCGCACACGGATATTCGTCGCGCGCCCCTGCAGGTTGTCATGCAGAGCTGTTTGTAGACGGGAAAAGTCAGTCATTTTGCAATGATCTCCACGCTCTGCTTGAGCAGAGTGGCCAATGGCGCGGGCAGTGTCAAGCCCAGCACTACCAGCACACCAATCGAGATATACAACGGTGCGACGTTCCATAACCGATCTGCTTTGCCGGTAATCACCCCCTCTGGGGGCGCGCCATACAGCATCTTGTTGAGATGCACGATAAACGAAATGAACACGATGCTCATCAACACCAGGGTGATGCCCATTAACACCGGTTGATTCAGCGCGAATCCGGCGCGGAACAGCGCGAATTCTGATATGAATAAGCCGAATGGCGGTAGACCGATCAGCGCCAGCAGACCGGCTGCAAAAAGCCCGCCAGTTTGCGGCAAAACCTTCAATAAGCCGTGCACCCGTTCAATTAAAGGTGAACGATAAGCGCGCTCAATGTTGCCAACCAGAAAGAACATCAGAGACTTGGCCGCCGTGTGATTGACAAGGTGCAACAGCGCCGCGAACGCACCCAATGGTCCCAGCGCAAGTCCCAGGCAGATCAGCCCGGTGTGCTCGACACTGGAATAAGCCAGCATTCGCTTATAGTTTTTAGCTCGCACTACACTGAATGCGGCGATGATCAGCGACAGCATGCCGAGAGTCAGTAACAGATTATTGCTATAGCTGCTGCCAAGCACGGCATCGGTCACCGCTTTCCAACGCGCAATCGCGTAGATTGCTACGGCGAAAAGAGCTGACGACATCAATGCACCCAACGGGGCGGGTGATTCACCGTAGGCATCGGGCTTCCATGTGTGCATCGGCGCGATGCCCGCTTTCGTCCCGAAGCCGATCAACAGAAAGACGAACGCGAGGCGGATGACTTCAGGATGGAGCAGTGGCGCGGTCGCCATTAGTGTTGTCCAGTTCAATGCATTTTCGACACGGCCAGATCGCGCGACAAAGTCGAAGTAAGCCAGCACTGTCCCGGCGAAGGCTAACCCAATGCCAACAGAGCTGAGTAGCAGATACTTCCACGACGCCTCAATCGATGTTTTCCTGATAGTGAGCGGAATAAGGAAGGCTGAGAAGATTGTCGTCGCCTCGATGGCGATCCACATAACGCCAACGTTGTTAGCTGAAACAGCCAGCAGCATCGCGGCGATGAACAAGTTGATGAAGATTTGATATCGGCGTAGTTGTTTCGCATCGTAATGCGTAGTGCGCCCAACGCCTGAACTGAGGAACAGCGTAAGCGCCGCGACCGCTGTGATGCACACCAGCACCAATGCCGAGAGACTATCGGCGCGCAAAACGCCTTCAAGCCCTAATGAATTGATGGTCAGGCCCCAGATTGGCACATCACCCGCAATGGTTTGCGCGGCAATCGTGATCGCGGCGCCAAGTGATATCAGTGACAAGAGCGCGCTGACCCAGCCGACGAATTCGCGATGAGGCCGGACGAGTAACGCTAGCAGCGAAGCAACCAGGGGAGGCAGGAGCAAAAGGAAGAAAATCATACTGCTTGGAGTCCTTTACGAGAATTCTCTAGTGTCGAAGTTCGTTCAACTGGTCTACATCAATCGACTCGAACGTATCGTGAATGTGATAGACGAAAACCTGCATGACGAGAAAACCCATTAGCACGTCCAGGAAAACGCCTAGTTCGATAATGAGTGGAATGCCGTAAGTGCCTAGCGCGGCCAGAAGGGCGATGCCATTCTCCATCACCAGAAAGCCCACAATTTGAGTGAGCGCCTTTTTGCGCGTGATGATCACGAACAAGCCAACGAAGATCAGACCGACCGCAAGTGGTAGTCCGCCGCGCGTCGGCAAGTCACTCACCAGAACCAGTGGACGAGTGATCGCATATGCCAGCAATACCAGCAAGCCAGCGACAACCAGCGACGTGGCAACGTTGACGTAAGGACGCGATTCCCGTTCACCCGGAAAACGCTGCTCCAGTTTGCCCAGGTAACGTGGCAGGATCAACACTTTGAGGACAAAAAGAAACCCGGCGACGTAATAGAGTTCGACATCATGACCGAAGTAGCCAATAATCAAAAAAAGAAAGGTTAACGCTATCGACTGCCATTGGAAGGCAACCGTATAAGCGTGCAGGCTTTTGCGCCACAATAAGGTAAAGCCGTATAACAGGATCACGCTGGAACCGAGCGTCGACAGTTGGGAAAACAGTGCATCGTTCATCGTATATCGCTATTTATCAGGGTAATAACTTGCTACTTTAAGAGAAATGAAGAGGTGACGGCGAGTAACGCCAGCACGAATGACGCGCCCAGCAACTCAGGCACACGGAACAGACGCAGTTTAGCAACGCGCGTCTCGACCACCGCAACGATCCCGCCCAACACCGCGAGTTTGACGATCAGCGCCAGGACGGCAAGCGTCAGCGCTGCAGGATCGAACGTTGTCGCTATTCCCCACGGGACAAACAGATTTGCCAGTAGCGTGAAGAAGATCGTCAGTTTCAGCCACGACGCCCACTCAATCAGCGCCAGATAACGGCCTGAATACTCAAGAATCATCGCCTCATGAATCATCGTCAGTTCAAGATGTGTGGCTGGGTTATCCACCGGCAAACGGCCGGTTTCGGCCAGCGTCACAATAAACAACGCAGCAAGCGCGAGTAGATGGCCGGGGCTTACAGTCACCGCGGGATTCGCCAACTCCTGCGTTACGATGCGCCCCAGATTCGTTGATCCCGCGCTGAGAGCAAGGCTGAAGATAGCAAGCGCAATCGTCGGCTCGGCGATGGCCGCTACCGTCATCTCGCGACTCGCCCCCATCCCGCCGAATGCGGTTCCTGGATCGAGTCCTGCTAAAGCAAGGAAGAACGTGCCCAGCAATAACAGGTAAACGACCATCAGCAGATCCCCCATGCCGTCCAACGCCAGAGGCGCAACAATCATCGGAACAAGCAGTGTTACGGTGACCGTGCTTGCGAAGATAATGTAAGGCGCAACGCGGAACAGCCACGAGGCATTGTTTGACATGACCACCTCTTTGCCAAACAACTTGCGCAGTTCGAAGTACGGTTGCCACGGCGGTGCGCCGCGCCGATTTTGAAAGCGCGCCTTTAGCCATCTCACGAAGCCTGCCAATCCCGGCGCCAGCAATAGCGCCAGTGCGACCTGAGCTATTTCAAGAACATATCCTGTTACAATCATTGTTTACCCATGGTATTTTGCCTGAGTGCTCTAATCAAAACCATCTTGCCGCGATGAGCAGCAGAATGAGTATGACGGCGACATACATAAGATACAAATGCAACGATCCTGTCTGTATACGTCGAACTTGCCGCGAAATGCGCTGTATTAATCGCAATAGCGGATCGTAAAGCACACGATCGAACAGCGGTGTGATCCTGCTTGAGTATTTGATCGACTTCACAAAGTACTTTGATTCGGGATGAAAGTCGATGGAAAGCTCCTTCGTCGGGCGATATAGTTCGGCGAATACCCTGCGCAACGGCTCAGCAAACGAGGTCGCGGTGTACTCCATACGCGGCGTCTGACCAATGCGTCCGCAGCCCCAAGTGTCACTGACACGTCGTTTTCGATTGACATGCATCAGCCTCATTACCAGCGGTATCAGTGCCAGAAGAATGAGCAATCCCAATCCAATCCACGTCGGTGACACTTGAGCAAATCCTGCTGGGGCTTGTACCATTAGATCCAGAGTAAAGACCGACCGTGTGTCAGGCAGACCGCCAAGACCTGCCAGCACACCACCCAGCAGCGGCACGACAGAAAAAGGCGCAAGACCGAGTGCAATGCACGCCAGAGCCAGGATTGCCATTCCTATTCGCATCGACAGCGGCGCTTCATGCGCGTGCTCAGCTTCATGCGAGCGCGGAATGGCGAGAAATGAAATGCCAAAGGCTTTTACAAAGCACGCCGCCGCCAGGCCGCTCGTTAGCGCCAGCATTCCAACCGCTAGCGGAAAGGCCACGGCGACTTCGGGCACTGGGATATTGAAGCCGCCGAGAAGCGCTTGAAACACAAGCCACTCCGACACGAAGCCATTAAGCGGCGGCAGAGCAGAGATAGCCGCTGCCCCGATTAGAAAGAACAGCGCTGTCCATGGCATCCGCTTGATCAGCCCGCCCATTTCTTCCATGTTGCGCGTGCCGGTCGCATGCAGCACCGATCCAGCGCCAAGGAATAACAGCCCCTTAAAACTAGCATGATTGATGGTGTGATACAGCCCGCCGATGAAGCCCAGCGTCGCCAGCGCCATCAGACCATAACTGCGAAATATCAATCCCGCGCCGATGCCAATCAGAATGATGCCGATGTTTTCAACAGAATGAAAGGCAAGTAGCCGCTTAAGATCATGCTCCATCAAGGCATACAGCACCCCAAGCAGAGCTGTGACAGTGCCTACGGCCAGCACCAGCGCCCCCCACCAGGCCGGCCCGCCACCCAGCAGATCTAGAGTAACGCGCAGGAGGCCATAGATACCCATTTTTATGACGACCCCTGACATCAAAGCCGAGACGTGACTCGGCGCGACAGGGTGCGCCATCGGAAGCCAGACATGGAGCGGGACCACACCTGCCTTGGAGCCGAAGCCAAATAATGCCAGCAGGAATACTGCATCACGCGCCAGCGGCGCCAGGGTCAATGCATTGGCGCGCATCGCGGCAAACGAGGTGCTCATGGCGTCTCCGCCCGACAATAACAGAAACATTGCCACCAGTGCGGCAAAACCGATGTGCGTCATGGCGATGTACCAACCCCCGGCCTGCAGAGTCCCGGGTTGATCATGTTCGGTCACAACCAGCCAGTAGGCCGAGAGCGACATGGTCTCCCACAGCAGCAGGAAAGTGAGTGCATTGTCAGCCATCACTTGCAAGCTAAGCGTCAACAATAAACCGTTCAACATGGCCCCGATCAGCCGCAGCGAGTACCGCCCTTCATATGCAGCCGAATAGCCGAAGCTGTAGAGCGCAACCGGCACGCCCAACAGTCCAATGACAACGAGGAAGAATGCGCCCAGTCCATCAAGTCGTAATGCAAATCCCGTGATCGGCAGAATGTCTGATATCTGGATGGTAAGCGTCTGGCCTGAAAGGAGATTAGCGCTACCCAGGATAAAAGCGGCGCCTGCGCCGATGATCGCTCCTGATGTCGCTGCCGCCCGCACAAACAAGCTGCGCCCCAGTGTCAACGCGCCAACCGCCCCGATGCCATAGCCGGCAATCATCACGACGAGTAACCATGTCATGGTCTGTGAGCTTATTAAATTTGAAGGTATGGTCATATGCGCTTCTTTGGCATTCGGTCCAATGCGGCCAGAATCCCGCGCAGAATGTCAGCTGGTTCGGGCGGACATCCTGGGATAAACACGTCCACAGGAATCACCTTGTCAACGCTGCCCACGACGGCGTAACTGCTCTTGAACACGCCACATGTCCTGGCGCAATCGCCCACTGCCACAACCAGTTTTGGATCTGGCGTGGCCTCATAGGTCTTGCGTAATGGCACTTCCATGTTGCGCGTCACCGGGCCGGTCACCAGCAGCATGTCAGCGTGTCGTGGCGATGCCACAAAATGAATCCCGAAGCGTTCACTGTCATACACTGGACCGGTAAGGCCTGTGATTTCGATCTCGCAGCCGTTGCATGATCCAGCATCGACCTCGCGGATGGCAAGTGCCCGGCCCAGCAATCGCTGTGTCTTCTGGTTCACCTGTCCAACCAACTGTATGATCTCGGCCTCATCCGGTCCGAGTGGTTCCGTCACAATCCCGGTCTGGAATATCTTCTTAAAAAGAGCAGGCATTGTTATCCTTTGACCTAAACGACGAGACCCATCAACCTCTACTGAGGTTATGGGTCTTTTGGAACGCTGACGAGGTTAGCTGACGGGTTCGGACCCCAAAAGTGATCCTACCAGGCAAGCCTGGATTCGCCCCACATGCGATTGGTTTCCCCGCGTCTGTCAGTCAGACTTTAGCGATTTTCTATATATAAACGATATCAGTTTCTAGGTTGTGTGAGCACCTATTCGCTTAGTGGCGCCTCCGTGCGCAACCCCAGACGCGCCTTCTTCCTCAAGTTGCACCAGCATTGAATGAGTATCAATGAGGTCTGCGTTGAAGATACGACGAGCAACATCCAGTAACTCGTACACCTGGGGATCGCGCACGCGATAGTACACACTTGTCCCCTCTTTGCGGGTCTCGACGATGTTCCGGTTGCGCAGAACAGCCAACTGCTGCGAAACGCCGGACGATTCGATTTCCAGTTTCGTCTGCAGTTCATTGACGCTCATTTCGCCCGCGCGCAAGTGTTCCAGGATGCTGATGCGGGTTGGATGAGCCAGCGCCTTGAAAAACTCGGCTTTAAACCGGCGTAGGGAATCAGGCATAGTCACCAGTGGCTCGTATATTGATGCTTGGTAAATTACTATTTCCGAACATTTATAGATTGCATTCTAGTCAAATAGCGGAGTGGTGTCAAATGCATTCAAGTTAGGAAAAGATCGTAATAGGATGGATCTCTGTCTACACGGCGCGGGTCATCAGGCGACGAAGGTCATGGCCGTGATAGATGGCGAGTGAGACAAGGAGCATCAGGAGGCTCACGGCGAGGAGGAAGGGTTGCTGCAGCAGTATCCCCGACACAAGCCCCATGCCAAGGAAGGCGCCGTGCAGGATCAGCGCTGCCTGACCAGCGAGACGGTCCGGTGGACGGATCAGGCGCGGACGCAAGACCAGAATCAGCACGATAGCACTCATGAGCGCCCCCGCAATCGTGATCTCATAGAGGTTCCCCGGCATCCAGAAGGTGATCAACAAGGCATTGGTTAACATCACACCGAGCATGCCAATGGCCATGGCGCCGAATGGGGCAATCCACTGGGCGACCCGGCCAGGGCGGTAAGTGAGCAACCTCAGCCCGGTGGAAAATGAGAACACGACCCAGAACCACGACCAGAAGTTGGCATATGGGACGCCGAAGTATTGTGCCTGCAACCCTTGACCCCAATCCCACATGCCCAGCCGAATCGCGATAGCGTCCAAGGAAAGGTCGATATTCAGCACGAGAAGACCGTCAAGCACCGGGCGCGCCCATTCGGGCAGGGAGAGCGAGTTTGTAAACCCCCGAACGCTGTAGATCATGCAACCCCAGGCGACGCCGATGGCAAGCGGGACATCGAGGACCATGACGGTGAAATGACCATAACGATACGCGTCCAACTGGCGGATCGTCGCAAGCTCAAGCAGCAGACCGAAGCCGATGCCCGCGAGGAGTTGTAGCACTGCGGCAATACCCGCGCGCAACGCGTGGATAAAACAGAGGATGAAGACGATCAAAATGCTCAGTTCGAATACGACGAAATACGGGTTGATCACGATGATATCTCCATTGCGCTGCAGGCTGATTTTCTCACCTATGTATGAGCTTCATCATCAGTCTCGCCCACCTCGCCGGCGGCTTTGAGCATCTTGCTGCGGCGCAGGATGTAGATGGAGATTGCCATAGCGACTATGATCAGCGCCAGCAGGCCAAGCTCGATCAGCGTGTTGCGGAAGGCTTCGGGGTTGCTCACCTCAAGCTTGGTGCTCTCGGCGGTGATGACCAGCATGCGCCGGATGGCTGCAATGGCGCCGACAATCAGGAACGGTTCTGCGACCAGGCTGTGGCTTTCGAGCGACAGCGCCACGGTGTAGACGATCTCCATCGTCATCATCACGAGCAGGACGCTATCGAGGATTTCGATGGCGAGGTCGCGTATCTGGCCTTCCATCAAGGCGTTGTACATGGCGATAACGCTTGAACCCAGCAGTAACAGCGCGAGCACTGCGAGCACTACCGCGATCAAGGTGAGCACGACGCTTTCGACGCGATGCAGGATGTCAACGACGCGCATCACGCCTGTTTTCTTATGTGGATCAGACATTTCACCGCCCTTATGAGACCAAAGGATGCGGCATTCTAACTGGTGCGGGGGGCGGCGTCAATCGGAAGATCGATCGTGAAGCGGCTGCCCTGGCCCGGACGGCTCTCGACATCGACGCGGCCGCCGTGCGCATGCACGATGCTTTTGACGAGCGCGAGCCCCAGTCCGCTGCCGCGCGTGATACTGCCCTTGCCACGGTAGAAGCGGTCGAAGATGTGCGGGAGGTCAGCCGGGTCGATGCCCGTGCCAGTGTCTTGCACGGTCAGCCGGACGATGTGGTCAACCGCCGCCGCGCCGACATCGATGCGCCCGCCATTGCGTGTGAACTTCAACGCGTTGTCGATCAGGTTTGACAGCACGATTTCAATGCGCGCTCGGTCGCATCTAAAGCCGACTCTTGGATCGGGGGGGGTGACAACCAGAGCGACGCCCTTATCGATGGCGCTCTGTTTGTATGCTGCTGCGGCTGCCTGCATGATCTCGCCCGCATCGTTGACCGCCATGTCCATGCTGGCGACGCCGGAATCGAGTCGCGACAGATCGAGCAGGTTGCGCGTGATCCACTCCAGCCGCTCGATCTGCGACTGGCTCTCGGAAAGAAACTCGGTGCGCGTGGCGGGGTCGTCTGCGGCGCCGCCACGAAGGAGTTCGTTAAAGGTCTTGATCGCCGTGATTGGCGTGCGCAGTTCGTGGGATGCGTCGGCGATGAAGCGGCGCAGAGTGTCGCGTTCCGCGCCAAGCTCGGTGAAGCTGGACTGAAGCCGCTCCGCCATCTCATTGAACTGGCTCGCTACCTGGCCGGTCTCATCATCACTGGACACGGCTGCGCGCGTGGTCAGGTCGCCGCCGCTCATGCGGTTGGCGGCTAACGCCAGATTTTTCAACGGCGCAGTCAGCCCGCGCCCGACGAATAACGCCACTACGCCGGCGACCCCGGTTGCTAGCACGGCTGCCACGATGAGCGCCTGAAGCGTTGCGGCTGTTAATTCACCACCGAAATTGGGGGCGCCGCTCAGTTCCACAAAGCCTATGGTGTGCGTCTCATCCCCGATCGGCACACTCACAGTCCGCGTTGAACGGTTATCAGTGTCCAGCGCAGGCGTTGTTGTCGCAGTATCCTGTGGAGGCGTGTCGGTCATGGCCTGGAAAACGAAGCGGCGCCCCCATGGGCCATCGGTGCGTTCAACCAGCATATAACGAGTGCCGGGCGGCTGTTGGACGATCGTCCCGTCCGCATTGCGCATCGGGCGGCGGCGACCCAGCATGATCGACATGACCTGTGGTTCGCCATCGCGGGTCTTGTCAGGATCAGGAGGCAGAATCCACACGAAGCTATCCGGCCCATTGCGCGCGCCTGAGTCCGCGATGATGTTCTTCTGGGTGTCCTGGATGCGCACGCGCAGATTGCCCAGGAATGCGGTCGTCTGCGCCAGTTGCTGTAACTGCGTCGGGCTGACCTGCGGAAACATCAATGGCAACGCCTGGCGCGCAGCGGCGTTCGCGTTTGCTGTGAGATAGTCGAGTTCCTGTTGATCCGCATAGCGCTTGACCAATGAGATTGCCAGCGCGCCAACCAGCCCGGCGGTTAACAATGCCAGGAGCATATAGCTCGCAACCAGTCGCCAACGGATCGAACGGAATCTCATGGTGTATTTATGAAGAGACCTCCGGGTGAAACCGGAGGTCTGACTGACTTTACAAGGATTGACTTACAGGGTATTGCCAGTGTCTTGTGGCTGCGGTTGTGTGTTCGGGTTGCGGAGGTTAGGGCGGCCACTGTTATTGCCACGATTACCGCCTGTGCCGGCTGCGCCGGGATTCGCGTTCATCTGCGGCAGGGTTACCGCGTCACCGAGGCTGACGCCCATGTATGCAGTCCCGGACTTGTCGGGATTCTCACCCAGTGTGACCTTGATCTCGGTTGTAGCGGTGTCGCCGCGATGTTTGACAGTCAATGTCACGTCAGCGTTTGATTTGTAAGTAGCGATGGCGTCCACGAGCGCCTGCGCATTCTCCACCGATACGCCGTTGATCGCTGAAATCACGTCGAAGCGTTGCACACCGGCCTTAGCGGCGGGGCTGCCCTCAGTGACCAGGTACACAATCGCTCCTGGGATGCGCTGAGGCAGGAAACCGCTACCACCGCGTGGGGTAGTCGGAGTGATTGGCGCGCCGGGCTGGATGCCGGGGTTGCGACCCTGGCGACCATTCGGGCCAGCGAATGGCATCATGCCGCCGCGCTGGCCGAAGCCGCCCATGCGATACTGCACGCCAAGAAACGGAGCGCCGGCCTTGTCAGGGCTCTCACCCAGTTTGACGGTGATATCGGTAGGATTGGCATCACCCTTGTGTTGCACCGATAGCTTGACAGTGTCGCCGACCTTATGGCCGCTGATGATGGCGGACAAACTCTCGTTTGCTCCAAACGTTGTGCCATCCACCGAGAGGATGACGTCGCCAACCTTGATGCCAGCGCCACTGGCGGGGCTGTCGGTCACGACTTCAGTCACCAGCACATGCGTGGCACTGATTGGCGCACTGGCGCCGAATCCGGGCATACCGGGTTTGCCGGGCAAACCACGGCCTTTGCCGAACATGCCGCCGCGAGCGCTGAACTCTGTGCCAAGGGCGACCACACCCAGGTACGTCCTGCCATTTGTATCGGTCAGCGTGGC